>DATMBI010000245.1:0-8244 GCA_035559375.1 Gemmatimonadaceae bacterium
GGACTTGGGAATGTCCTCCAAGGACCGCTTCGTGCCGGAATTCTCGAGGGTGGCCTTTTCCCTCAAACCAGGTGAGGTGTCCCAACCGGTCCTGAGCCCGTTCGGATTCCACCTCATAAAGGTCGAGGCCCGCAAGGGCGACTCTGCCCACGTGAAGCACATTCTAGTTCCCATTCGCCAGAGCGACTCCACGGCTCGGGTGACGGACCGACTGGCAGACCAACTGGCGCGACTGGCAGCGTCTTCCACCCAGCCAGAGCGATTCGATAGCGCGGCGAAGGTTTTGAACTTGAAGCCGGACACGGTACAGGCAGAAGAAGGTCGACCTGTAATTACGCGCTTCGGAGTCGCGGCTGGCGTATCCGCTTGGGCCTTTGGCGGCGTCCGGCCCGGCGAGACTAGCGAACTTTTCGACACCGAACAGGCCTATTTCCTCGCTCGATTGGACAGCCTCGTGCCGGGCGGTACGGTGCCCTACGAGGAAATCAGGGGAGAGATACGAGCCTTCTTGCTGAAGCGCCGCAAGGCGGAAGCGCTCTCGACGAAGGCACGAGAGCTAGCTCGAGCAGCAGCTCGTGACGGGCTGAGCGCGGCCGCCCGAGCTCAGGGGCTGGAGGTACAGGAATCGCCGACGTTCACGCGAACTGGTTTCGTGCCCCGTCTAGGACGACTCAACGAAGCCATCGGAGCTGCGTTTGCCCTTCCCGTCGGAGCGGTGAGCGAGCCAGTAGTAACGGACGATGGGACCTTCGTGCTGCAGGTACGACGCCGTGTCGAAGCCAGCCGAGAGCTGTGGGAGCAGCAGAAGGACGCGCAGCGGCGAGAGGTGATCGACGCCATGCGCCAAGCCCGGGTGAGGCTTTACCTGGACGCTCTCCGCGAGCGCGCTAAGGTGGACGATAGGCGGAAACGAATCCTTACGGCCGCGCGCCAGGCCGTTCAGTAGTACTGAGGGTGCGCTACGCCTAAAGCGCACCCAAGTTCGCACTACTGCAGCAGTCGTTTCGGCTCCTGCCTAACCTCCTCTTCCTCCCGACCGCGTGCGGCTGCACTCGGGAGTTGTTCGAGCCGCTCCTCGCGCAGGTTTCCGACATCGCTCAAGCCGCGCTTGAACTCGCGGATGCTCTTGCCGAAGGACGCTCCGATCTCGGGCAAGCGCTTCGCTCCGAACAGGAGGAGCACCACTACCAGGATAAGCAGGATTTCCATGAAACCGAGGTTACCGAATTGTGGCATACGAAGCTCCTCAGAAGAGCGATCTCGCGACCAGATACGCCAAGAGTACACCGACCAGGCTCAGAAGCGACACGTCCACCGCAACCGGCCCCAACGCTAACTTCAAGATAATCAGATCCACATGCAAGGGCCCGAGCTGGGCGGTTACGCCCGTCGTGAGAAATTCCTTGGCAGCGCCCATCGGGAGAAACTTGCGGGCGAAGTGGGTCATGAAGCCACCTACCACGAAGCCTGTCACCAGCACGGCGATGTGAAACCCCGGCCTGTGGCGTGCTGATCCTGGTTTCATCAGGAATGGCGCTCCGTCACGTAGGATACGGCGGCCTCGAGCGCAGAGCGCGCCGCTCCAGCGGGGAGTGCCCCCAGCTCGCGGGCCGCAAGTTCTGCATAGCGACGGCCACGCTCACGCGCGTATTCCAGACCGCCGACTTCGCTAACGATCGCTATCACCTGGCGCACTAGATCCTCAGCGGGCTCGGCCGCAGCGAAGAGTTCCTCCACGACTCCCCTTGCCCTCTTGTCCAGCCGCGGCAAAGCGGCGATGAGTGGCAGCGTCACCTTGTGTTCCCGGAGGTCCTGGCCTACTGGCTTCCCCAGCGTGTCGGACGACTCCGTGTAGTCGAGCAGATCGTCTGCCACTTGAAACGCCATCCCCAAGTGGCTGCCGTACCGCGCCAACCGTTCCCTGAATCCTCGCGCCCCGCACAGCGCCCCGACCTCGCAGGCGGCAGAGAAGAGCGCGGCAGTCTTGGCACGAATGAGCCGGACATAGTCCTCTTCGCTGAACGCTAGAGCATCCAAGGCCGCCAGCTGGCGCATCTCTCCGACAGTCAGTTCGTTGGAAGCAGCCGCCAGCACGGCGAGGGCATCGAGATCCCCTAGACGCACTAGTTCCTGCACCGCACGTGAATACAGGAAGTCACCCGCTATCACGGCCACCTGGTGGGTAAAGAGGGCATTCACCGTCGGCATGCCGCGGCGCAATACAGAATGATCCACCGAATCGTCGTGCACCAGCGTCGCGACGTGAATGAGTTCGATGACAGCAGCGTAGGAGAGCGCCCGTGCTTCCGGCGTACCATCTACCTGACTGCAGAGGAGTAGCAAAGTAGGGCGAATGAGCTTGCCACGGCGCGCGAAAAGGTGCGTGTGCACAGCTCTCAGCAGCGCCTCGTCCACAGCCACGATGCGCATCATCTCCGCAGGAACCGAGTCCAGCAGCTGGCCAACGGGACGCTGAATGTCTGCCAAAGCTACCTTCGGCTCTACTCTTGCCCGCACCGGTACAGTCACGACAGCTGCTGCTCCATGGCTCGAATGCGCTGAGCTACGTCCCGGAATTCGATGTCCACCGCGAACACCCTTTGATAATAACGCAGCGCATCGCTGGCGCGACCCGTTTGCTCCGCTGCGAAACCGAGTAAGTAGAGCACTCCAACCAGCTGATGGTCGTCCACGCCGGGACCCTCCAGGGCGCGCTGCAGCAACGCTGCCGCTATGTCGTACTGCCCTTTCTCCACGAAACACTGACCGAGCGCCTCGTAGGCACGAACGCGCTGGGAACCTCTCAACGCCTTCTGGAACTCGGCTATGGCTTCGTCCAAGAGGCCCATTTCCTTGTAGGCCACGCCGAGGTCGTAGTGCGCTTCGTAATCCTCCACGTCGAGATTCTGCTGCACTGCGCGCTTGAACCGCCGTAGCATCTCGGCGAAGTCTGCCTCTTCGTCACCAGTGGGCGCCGTGTCCTGAGTCACCATGCGAGTGCTACGCGCCGGTTCCATCTGGCGGAGCCATTCCCCCAGATCCACGTACCCCGATGGCTCGGCCGCGGGAGGGGTGTGGACCTGCTGATTTTCGGTCTGCGGGAGCGCCTGGCCAGCCGCTGCGTACAATTGCGGCTCTTCCGTGGTTGCTGGACCGACTGAGACTTCGGGAGCCAGCAGCTCTTCCAGCGTACCTGGATCCTCCTCCGGGGAAGACGTGTCCACGTCGTCCGCAGCTTCCTGACCGTCCGCGGAGCGACCGCCCACAGCTTCGTCGAGCTCTACTGCGGCGGCCCTGCCCACTGGTCCAGCCTCTAGTGACTCCCCGACGTGCTCGCCGACCGGTGCCTCCGGGATGGCCTCGAGTTCCTCGCTCCACCGTGCTGGTCGCACCGTTTCGCCCCTCAGCAGCCGCAAGCGCTCGGGATCGAGCGTGCTGAGCGCGAAGAGCGCGGCTTCGTGCTCCGGATCGAGAGCCAGCACGCGCAAGTACACGGCCACGGCCTTGTCCGCCTCGCCGTTCTTGAAGAACGCCGTAGCCAGATCCATGTAAGCTTCGACGAGCTCGGCCTTGTCGCGAGCGCCAACAGCGAGCTCTGCACGCTTGCGGTGATACTTCACCACCTCGGGCGCCACGCGCACCAGCTCGCTGGCTATGCGGCGTGCCATATCGAGCCGGCCGTCGCGCTCGTAGTAGCTCAGAGCCAGCGCCAGCGAATCGAGACCCAAAGTGCGCTTGCCGAGGTCGAGGAGTAACTCGCCGAGTTGCCTATGGAGCTCAGGATTCTCCGGATCTTGTCGGAGTAGAGCACGCAATTCGTTCTCCAGGTGCTCGACTCGGAGTGCCGTACGTGGAGTATGCACTCTGCCCGGCCGCACATCTCCCGACCGATGCACCGCCGCCCCTGTCTGGTCGACGGAAGCTGCCTCGCCGAAGAGCGCCTCGAAGCCACGTGGGAGTGGTGCGTCTACCGCTGGCGGTGGCGTCGTTCTCTCCGGGCGCAAAGTGTCTTCCAGAGATGCGTCGGCCGCCGAGATGTCGGTGCTCGGATCTTCTGGTGACACTCCGTCCAAGCCACCCTCCACCGGCAGTACGTCGGGCGGCGTGATGCGCGGTAGGGTGGTAGGCAGTGCTAGGTCGTGCTGTACAGCGGGCGTACGCTTGACCTCCACCAACTCCAAGCCAGCGAACTCCTCGCCGGAGAGAGGGGGCGCCTTGACAAGCGGCGCCAACCGCGAGCCAGGTGGAATGCTGTCCGCCTCGGCAAAGCTTTCCTGAGTCGGAGCGAGTGCCTCCACGTTCGGAGCATCGATTCCCGCTGCAGTCTCTTCGCGATGCTCTACCTGAGCGGTAGTCATGTCACTAGCGGCGCGAACCGCTGCCGTTACGACCTGATCGTTAGGCGAGGTCGCCTGTTCGTCCCCGGTGTCCGAGGGCTGGGAGACTTCTCTCGTCGAAAGTGACCGATGACTGGCCTGCCATCCTGCCACCGGTCGAACTGTGTGCTCCTCAGGGAGAAACGTAACGCGCAACCCGCTCAGACCTGGGAGCCGTGGCGCCGAGACCGGCCGAGAAGGCGTCGCTGCTCGAGTGTCGATAGCCGGTTCGCCTCGGTCCGAGACGTCCAGAAATACGAGCTCGCCCACCCCTCTGCGAGTGGCTGCGTCGGCGATGCAGGACACAGCAGACGGGTCGATGGCGCGCATGCGCTCCACCGTGGCGCGCGCTTCCATCTGTCGCCCCTCGGCTTCCAACTTCTCGTAGAGTTCCCGGAGCTGTTCGAGTGCTTCTCCCTTGCGGTTCTGGCGCGAGAGCAGGTCCGCCAGCAGGAGCCGCATCTCTTCGTCGTCAGGGTAGAGCGTCGCGTACTCTTTCAAGGCGCGGAAGGCCTCGTCCACCTCCCCTGCTTGCTGCATCCTCTCGGCATACTCGAGAAAATTCTTGCGAGCGTCGCTCCTGAACCCCTTCCGGGCATTGATTCTGCCGAGCTTGTAGTAAACGGGAACCCTTCCAGGGGACTGGCGCAGTATCTTGTTGCAAAGCGCGATAGCGCTGCTCAGGTATCCGCGTTCGGCGTAGAGGTCGACCGCTTTTTCGTAATACGCCAGCGCGCCGCTCTGGTCCCCCTGTCGCGCCAGCAGATCGCCAACACGGTTGTAGAGCGCGATGTCCTCGTCTGCGAGTTCGCTCCCGCTAGCCTCGAGAAACTGGACATAGCACTCGATGGCCTTGTCGAACTGGCGTTTCTGCTCCAGTTCTGCGGCGCGGCGCTTCAGTCTGGCGCAATTCAGGTCGCGCATGGCCGCCTGCCCGATCGCTCGTAACGGTTCCTCACGACGCGTCGCTGGCAGGCTCGCGCCATGCCGGCTTGCCACGTACCCACGTAGCTACACAACGTCGATCGCCGTACCAGTAAGGGATCTCGCGATAATCGGAAACGTCGAACAGCGCCAGATCGGCTGAAAAACCGGGCGCGATCTGTCCCGTTTCCTCAGCCAGACCGAGTGCAGCTGCACCGTTGACAGTAGCGGCCACGATCGCCTCGGCTGCCGTTAGGCGAAGCTGGCTGACCCCCAGCGTCAGGACTAGCGGCATATTGGGAGTGGGTGACGTGCCCGGGTTGAAATCGCTGGCGAGAGCGACTGCTGCCCCGGCTTCTATCAGGGCCCGTGCCGGAGCTTGGCGGCTCCTACCCAGAAAAAACATGGTTCCAGGTAGCAGGGTGGCCACCGTTCCGGATGTCGCCAAGGCGCGTATCCCGCGGTCGGATATCGCGCCGAGATGATCGGCCGACGTCGCACCCAGCTCGACGGCCAGTTCCGCACCACCGCTGGGATTCAACTCGTCGGCGTGTAGCTTGAGGCCCAGGCCGGCCCTCCTCGCAGCCCCTAGAATCGTCGCAGCCTCCTCCACTGTGTAAACCCCGGGTTCGCAGAAGACGTCGGCAAAGCGCGCCAAGCCCGCAGCAGCAACTCGCGGGATCATTTCATTGACGAGCAAGGCTACGTAATCGGAACGCCCGGATGCACTAGCCCGAGCTTCCTCTGGAATCTCGTGGGCTCCCAGGAAGGTGGGAACCAGGCGCAGGGGAAGTAGCTGCGCCAAGCGCGCTACTGCTCGGAGCGATTTGAGTTCGTCCTCCACGGTAAGGCCATAGCCGGATTTGACTTCCACTGTGGTGCTGCCGTAACTGGCCAGCCTCCAGAGCCGCGGTAGCGCCAGGGAAACGAGTTCCTCCTCACTACGACTGCGGAGGTCCCGCACGGAGGCATGGATGCCACCCCCGTGGTTTGCGATCTCCAAGTAGTCCATCCCGAGCGCTCGGAGTTCGTGCTCCTCGTGCCGGGGCCGCCCGAAAATGGCGTGCGTGTGAGAGTCGACGAACCCTGGCATCAGGACCTTGCCCTCGCAGTCCACTACCTCCGCATCAGGGTAACGCCGCCGCAGCTCCTTCCACTTCCCTACCGCGTCGATCCTCCCGCTGCGTACCGCTACAGCCGCACCGGACAGAACGCTCGCTTGGGAGAGCTCGCGGCCCCTGCGGGCACGAGGCGGCCCGGCGCATGTTACGACCTGAGCCGCATCGGCAAACAGCGAGACGGTGCCAGTACCGGCGCCTCCTGAAGGATGGCTCGCAATCATGACAACACGTCGCGGAACCTGCTCAACGTCAACGGAGCCTCCGCCTCCCCGCGGCAAGCGTACCAGCAACGGCTGCACTCGATAGCGCTGTAGGGTCTGAAAGCGGACCAGTGAAAATCGCTGGGGAAATCCGGACACCGCCTGACGAAACCAGACGGATCAACGTGGATCGTTCTTATGCCAGAACGGCACTTAGGAGGTCGCTCCCCGCGCACGAAACGCACGATCTGCCTGAGGTACCACTCGGAGTTAGTAACAGTGCGGCGCTGGCGACGCTTGAAGGCCAAGAGCTCGCCTATCACGGCCTCCACTTCTGCCGTCCGATGGGGCTCGAGCACGTAGGCGGTATTGCCGTTCTTGAAGTCCGTGTAAAGACTGTAATTGACGCCGCAGCCCAGCTCCGCCGCGAGTCGCGCGATAGGAAGAAGTTGATCCAGATTGTCGCTCTTGATGACCGTGTTGAACCGTATTGCGTCTATACCGCGCTCGCGCATTGCGGCCACGGTCCCTAGTAGTTTGCGCGTGAGCCCGGGGATCCCTCGAGCTTGGTCGTGGCGGCCATCCAGATAGTCGAGCGAGATGTTGAACTGGCTCAAGCCGGCACGCCACAGCATCTCGCCACGCTCGGCGGTAAGCATCCCACCGTGCGTTATGAGCGCGAGGTACGTGAACCGCGAAGCGCGGTGCACGGCAGCGACGATGTCTTCCAAATCGTGCCTGAGCAGCGGCTCGCCACCGGTGAACGTGATCATCACAGGCCTGAAGTAGCGCGCCGCGGCAGCGAAGCGCTCCGTCTCGCGCGTGCGAGCCTCGGGCGGTGTCTTCCAGTAGTCGCAGAAGCTGCAGCGCGCATTGCAGCGCATCGTGACCTCGAAGTGCACGAGCAGCGGACGACGCCGCACGGTCAGCCATGCATACTTGGCCGCGAAAACGGGGACGTGCCACGGAGCGAAGCGAGAGGACAGCATGACACCCCAGTCTAGTGCCTACCTCGAACCTCGCCGAGCGACTCCTCGAGCATCGGTAGCCGAATACCGTGAGCCTTGGCAGTCGCGAGCGCGGCTTCGTATCCAGCATCGGCGTGGCGTGCCACTCCTATCCCTGGATCGTTTGTGAGCACGCGCTCCAGACGTACACGCATCTCTGGCGACCCATCCGCGACGATCACTTGCCCAGCGTGCAGCGAGTTTCCGATCCCGACACCCCCACCGTGGTGGAAGGAGACCCAAGAAGCCCCACTGGCGACGTTCAGCATAGCATTGAGAATAGGCCAGTCGGCAATCGCGTCGCTGCCGTCACGCATCCCCTCGGTTTCTCTGAACGGCGAGGCGACACTCCCCGTATCCAAATGGTCTCGGCCTATGACGATCGGAGCACGCAACTCTCCTCTCGCTACGAGATCGTTCAGCGCCACTCCGAAACGCGCCCGTTCTCCCTGTCCGAGCCAGCAAATGCGCGCCGGCAGTCCCTGGAACCGAATGCGCTCGCGTGCCAGCGTGATCCAACGGCGCAGGTGATCGCTTTCGGGAAAGAGCTCGAGAACCACCTCGTCGCTCCTATAGATGTCCTCTGGATCGCCTGAAAGTGCTACCCACCGGAACG
>DATMBI010000246.1:0-2905 GCA_035559375.1 Gemmatimonadaceae bacterium
GGCTTCGGCATCGCCGGCGAGCAGCACTCTCACCGACCCATGTTCGACCGAGAGGACGAGGCTGGCTTGGTTGGCACCAGCTGCCGAAGCCAGCTGGCTGTCGTCCGGAGCCAGGACTGACAGGCGGAGGCCGTCTAGGTAAAGGGTGTCCCCGGCCCTCGCCTGCCGCCAGCGAACTCGGCGCGATCGAGCAGCCATGAGGGTCCGCATGTACGTCTCGCTAGGCTCGACGAACCCGGCATCGAGAACCTCGCCTACGTCGAACGCCGCGAGGACACTTGCGGCTCCCCCTATGTGGTCGGCATGAGGATGGGACAACACGAGCAGAGCCAGCTCTCCGCCTTTGCGGCGCAGATATGGCACTACCGTGCGCTGGCCAGCATCGCCGGTGCGCCAGCCTCCCCCGGCGTCGACGAGAATCCAACGCCCCTTCGGTGTGCGGAGTGCGACAGCATCTCCCTGGCCGACGTCTATCATGTGCACTTCGAAGCGCCGGGGGAGCGGCAACAGCGGCCACCAGATTCCCACGGCCGCTAGGGTCATTCCCCAAGCCAGCGGCCTAGCCCAGAAGTGGTTGGTGCAGGCTACCAGGAACGCCGCGGTCGCGGCGCCTGCCAGCAGCACGGTCGACGCGCTCGGTTGGATAGCGACTGCGGCCCCGGGGAGCATGGCTCCGGCCGCGGCGACTCGATCTATCGCAGAGAGGAGCGTGCTAGTGCCGTCCGCTACCAGCCGAGCTCCTGCATCCACGGGAAGCAAGAGGGAGAGAAAGAGCGCCGGCTGTGCGACACCGAACAACGGTGCCGCCACTAGGTTCGTGAGTGGCGCCACGAGGCTCACGCGGCCGAAGTACCAGGCGACGATGGGGGCCGTAGCCAGGCTTGCGACCGAAGTAGCCAGCAACTGCCTAACGAGTCGCGCCGAAGCGCTACGGCGCCGATCCAATCCCAGCTTTTCGGACAGCGCTCCACTGGCGATCAGCCCTGCCATGCCGGCTATTGTCAGCTGAAAACCGATCTCGCCAGCCGCCCTCGGGTCCGAGAGCGGCAGTAGTCCGCCTGTCGCGAGAATGGCCCAAGGGCTGGTCGGGCGCTGGAGCTGAAGAGCCAGGACCCCGAGGCCGTACATAGTTGCTGCGCGTACCGCAGGGGCTGGGGCTCCGACGAACAGCACGAAGAACGCTACTACGAACACCGCTGTCCACCTGGCCACGCGTACAGGCGCCCTGAATCCGAGCAACAGCAGCAGCGTTGCTTCGGCCAACACCGCGACATGCAGGCCGGAAACCGACAGCATGTGTACGATCCCTGCGTCGGCGTAGCGGGAGCGAACCTCGGGCTCGATGTCGTGTTCGTCTGCAAGTAGCAGCGCCCGCGCGAGGGGCGCGTGCTCGCCGTAGAGCGCGTCGATCCTCCTACCTGCAGCACCTCGCAAACGTGCCCGTAGGGCCGGCGGCTGCAGGTGTATCCACTCCGCCTGGGAGATCACCAAGAGCTCACCGCGCCGAGCGATCCTGCCCTGCACGCGCAGGAGGGAGCCTGCGGGGCTCGCCGGCCCGTTGCCCGAGAGTCGCACCCGCACGGCGCAGCGTTTTTCTACGGCTTTCCCGCGCGCCGAACCGCCCGCCTCGAGATCTTCGCTTAGCTCGACAGTAGCGAAGCCCACTGCGGCCATCTTCTTGGCACAAGCGCGGTCCGCCGCGCGAGTCGCACGGCCCAGCAGCGCCGCTACTACGACCACGCTGCTTAGCGCCGCTAGCCTGGCATCGCGCCGCCACCACGCCGCAACCGCCACTAGAAGCGAGGCGATCGCCGCCCATAAAAACGCAGCGCCGGTCCCGAGTAGGAGACCGGCGGCCACGGCCAGAAAGAGTGTACCGATGAGCGGCACCCTAACCTCTAGCCCGCCACCCCCCCTGTACTGGGTAAACGAAACCCTCCGGACCGTGCCGCGGGTTGCGCTGCACTCGGCGCATGGCTTCCAGCACCAAAACAGCGATTTCGGCACGCGCCTGCTGCTGCGCCAGCGACACCCTAGTGACCGCGGCCCCCAGCGTCGATCCGGACGTGTATCGAGGTCTAGCCTTGTTCAGTACGTGCGCAACCACGTCATCGTGACATTGCGCACAGTGGCAAAAACCGGGCTCGGCAGCCCTCAGCTGTTTGAACGTCTCGACGACTGCCTCTTCGAGAAGATTCTGCATCGGCATAGTCGGCAGGTATGGCGCGGGGTCCGCTTCCCCCGAACGCTGGGAATCATCCGCGAAGAAAGACGCTCCGAAGCAGCCGCAGGTAATCGCCCCCCGGGCTAGCCTGCGACGGGTAGCGTCTGGCGCCCGGCCGCCCGCGACCCGATGAATGTGGAACCGGTGGTGCCGGTCAGCACGACATCCAGGTAGCTGCCTATCTCGGCCTCGTTCCCCGGAATGAGCACGGTCTTGTAATCGCGACTGCGCGCCTGCAGTAGACGGCCGCGCTTTGCCACGCCTTCCACCAGAACTTCCCGCCGCTCCCCAAGCAGTGCCACGTTTCGCTGCCGTGCGACTTCGCGCACCACCGCGATCAGGCGTTCCAGCCGTTCGCTAGCCACCTCGTCGGGCACGAACGTTTCAGGAGGCATGCGCGTCGCCGGTGTACCAGCCCGCGGCGAAAACTTGAACGTGAACGCATCGTCGAAGCCCACCTCACGCACCGCAGTCAACGTGTCTTCGAAGTCCGCATCGGTCTCGCCGGGAAAGCCCACGATGATATCGGTCGTGATAGCGATTCCGGGGATAGCCTGGCGCAGGCGCCACACGCAATCCATATATCCCGCCCGGTCGTAACGGCGCAACATCCGGCGCAACACCCGAGACGAGCCGGATTGCATCGGCAGGTGCACGTGTTCGCACACAGCTGGGACCTCC
>DATMBI010000247.1:0-7466 GCA_035559375.1 Gemmatimonadaceae bacterium
ACTCCCACGTCCAGGAGTGTAGGGCGGGTGCGTGCTACGAGTTCAGGAGTCGGGGTCGCTAGGGGCGAAATGAAGAAGTAGGCAGCTGAAGTCAGTACCGAAAGCGCTGTCGCCAGCGCCAGCTCCCGAAGCGATCGCTGAATCAGATTGCGGTCGGTGATCCCCATGCCGAGCCCGACCCCCAGGATGGGGCCCATGAGGGGCGAGATGAGCATAGCTCCGATCACCACCGCTGCCGATGATACGTCGAGTCCGATGGAGGCGATGACAGCCGAGCATGCCAGCAGCCAAAAGTTCTCGGCGGTAAGCGAGGCTCCGCGAGTGATACGCTCGACCGTTCCGGCCACATCGGTCTCGGCCCGCAGTCCAACGCGGGATCGCACGAATTGGAGGAACGCTGTGTCGTGCTGGTGTACGGAACGGTCGTCGGGCACGGCCAAAATTTCGCTGCCCGGGACCTGTGGCACAACGTAGCACCAGAGGCCCGGGCAGCGGGTAGTGGGTCGTGAATACGGGCAGCTCGCTTTTAGAGAGGCACGCTCTCGCTTCCGCAGGCGGTCGAGCCAGCGCGAGGTGTGGCACCCGTCTCTATGCGATACTTGATGGGGAGCGTGCGGCCGTCGAGCAGTGGGACGAACTCGCTGCGGTCGATGTGCTTGAACTCCGCGCCAGTGCCGCCGAGGTACACGTCGGCGTGGCCCCACTCGGCCAGCGACTGGTCGAGGACGCAAATGCGGTAGTAGCTACCGGGCGGGAAGGTCGTGCGGTCGATCTGCCAGTTGGAGTGATAGTGTTGCCCGTTGACATCCACGACCGGATCGCTGGTGCGGACACCAGGTGCCGTGCACGCAGCGGCCGGTGGGCTGCTAAGGCTACCTCCTAACGAGCAGACGTAGACGACGGTGGATCGTGTTGCATCGAAGGTGCCACTAGTGCGGGGCTGCTCTACTAGGGGAGGGAGGAAGTAAAAGCCAGCCACTCCTCCGTTGTGTGCAGCGTCCTGGATTTCGGGATTGGGTTCTTGCAGCGAGGCCGGCGAAGTGGGGGCACTGTCATCTGCGGTACAGGCTGCCGCAAGCAGTAATACCGAAAGCATTCTAAGTCGCCTCATGATTCCTCCGCTGGTGAGCGAGGTGGGGATGTAACTGCTGGGTCTGATGACCGGTCGCCAACGGTGCGACGAACCGCCGCGGTATTGGCAACCTTACACTTCGGGTCGCGCGGCTCGCTGTGATGCGCTACGGCATACCTGGGTGACCGGAGGCGCGTTGTAGTGTGACGCTCGGAGCCAGGCGAGTGAGGATGGCCCACTCGAAGACTTCAGTATCGGGCGCTAGCTGCCGATATCCCTAGCGTGTTCGTATTTCTGGGGATCCTCGTCGTGCTGGGGTCGGTGCTGGGCGGGCTCACCATGGCTGGTGGCCCGATACCAGTCCTCCTGGCTTGGTCGGAGTACGTCGTGATCGTAGGCACAGCGATCGGGACGGTGCTCATGTCCACGCCTGGAAGCGTGCTCGCTTCTCTTCGCAAGAAGCTCACAGCGCTTCCGGCTCGCAATCCGTTCGATGGCCCACTCTATCTGGAGGCGCTCAAACTGTTGTACGAACTGTTCCAGATAGGGCGCCGGGAGGGGCTGGTCGCCATCGAGGGACACATCGAGCGGCCGGAGGAGAGTGCGCTCTTCAGGCGCTATCCTGCCGTTCTAAAGCATCATCACGCGGTGCAGTTCCTGTGCGACGCGCTACGACTGGTACTAGCCGGAACGGTTCCAGCCCACGACCTCGAAATGCTTCTCGATGCCGAGATAGAAGTACATCACGAGGGCGAGGCCAAGCCAGTGAGCACACTGCAAAAGGTGGCGGACTCGCTCCCTGGGATCGGTATCGTGGCGGCTGTACTCGGGATCGTGGTGACTATGCAGAGCATCAATGGGCCTATCGAGGAGATAGGTCATCACGTAGCCTCGGCGCTAGTTGGCACGTTTCTGGGCGTACTCTTGAGCTACGGCTTCGTATCACCGATCGCCACGAATATCGAGCTGCGCAACGTGGACGAGACGCGTTTTTATCACTTCCTGAAGTCGGGGGTCGTAGCGTTCGCCAAAGGCTTTCCGCCGATCGTAGCAGTGGAGTTCGCGCGCAAGGCCATATTCGCCAGCTACAGACCCAGTTTCCAGGAGATGGAGACAGCCTGCAAGTCCGTCATGGCCAAGGGGAATTGAGGAATGGCACCGCGTGATCGCGAGCAACCGATTCGCATCGTGGTGCGCAAAGGCAAGCATCACGGCGGGCATCACGGGGGTGCGTGGAAGGTGGCCTTTGCGGACTTCATGACGGCCATGATGACCCTTTTTCTCGTTCTTTGGCTCATTACCCAGAGTAGCGACGTGAAAGCGGCCATTGCCGGCTATTTCCAAGATCCGCTAGGCCGCGCCTCCGAATTCGGTAGCTCGGTGATCCCTGGAGACGGTGCACAGGCCGCCAGTGTTCGACCCATAGCGCAACCAGAAATAGTCGACGTCCGCAAGGATCGGTTGATAATGGTAGGAGAGCGCATCAGGCGCAGGCTCGAGCAGACGTTGGAATTCGAAGAACTCAAGGACCACATCAAGATCGAGCTTACTCCCGAGGGGCTACGTATCACGCTACTCGAGGATTCGTCCGGTGTTTTCTTCGAATCGGGCTCGGCGCAACTACGGCCACACGCGGCAGAGTTGATACGCCTCATAGGTTCCGAGTTGGCCGGCGTTCCCAACTCCGTGGCGGTCGAAGGTCATACGGATGCCAAGCCCTATCCTCCCGGCGCGGTCTACACCAACTGGGAGCTGAGCAGCGATCGGGCCAACACGGCGCGACGTTTTCTCCAAATGGGTGGATTGCAAGAGGAACGTATCGTCGAGGTTCGTGGTTTTGCCGATCGCATGCCGCTAGCCGGACTCGATCCTCGGTCTCCGGAGAATCGCCGTGTCTCGATAACTGTCAAGTTCGAAAGCGACAGTAGCGTCCGCGCAGACCATGTGCCTACACCGGGAGGGGAACGGCAGTGATAAGACCAGCAGGCGGCCGTAGCGCGATCGTACTAGCCCCTGCCGGCCCGAGTCGCGAGCGCTTGGCCGACGCTCTGGAGGAATGGGGGTGGACTGTGGCAGCCGTAGCCAGTGCTAGTTTGGCTGTCGAGCAGCTGGAGAGTGTCGAGGCGCCAGTACTTTTTTGCGATACAGCGACGCCTGGTTTGGATGTAGTCGCGCTGTGCCGCCGCGTACGCGGCGACCCTCGTACCGCGCACGCGCTAGTCTTCGTGCTGTCGGACCACGCAGACGCGGGCCTGCGCACGGACGTTTACAAGGCTGGTGCTGACGACTTCATGGCGAAACCGGTCGACCTAGTCGAGCTGCGAGCTCGGGTCGATGCGCGGTTACGCCGGGGCTTCGCGCTGGAAGGCGGAGCAGGTACTGGTGCACCAGCTTGCGAGCAGGTACTGCCGTTATTGCTCTATCTACTCGATCTCAGCGTGCCGGGCGCAGCGCGGCGAGGGAGGGAGCTGGCAGACATGGCGCTACGGCTTGCCGACGCGTTCGAGGTTCCCAAAGAGTTTCTGCCTGGTCTCCGGCTGGCCGCAATGTTGCATGAAATCGGGCGAGTGCTGCACCTCGACGGCGAGGGGACAGCGGAGCGGCGCTGGCAGTACACATTGGCCTCGAAAGCGATCCTATCCCAGGTGGCAGCATTCCACGAGGCAGCGGATCTCGTGGGATGCATCTACGAGAATTGGGACGGAAGTGGGATGCCCGGTCATTTGCAGCGAGGAGAAATTCCCCTGAGAGCTCGCTTTCTGCGCATACTCATCGACTATGCGGCTTTACGTAGAGGCGAAATAGGTGGCAGGCCTGCGACGTTCGAGGAGGCCCTCGAGGCGCTGAGGCTGCGCTCCGGTACATGGTACGACCCCGTCGTAGTGGAGCGTTTCACAGAGCTGGCTGGTCGCGATGCCGGCGCACTCCTTGATGGGGGAAGGCGACACGTCGGCATAAGCGAACTTCGAGAGGGCATGGTGTTGGCCGAAGATCTGCGAACCGGTTCCGGTGTGAAGTTGCTAGCTCGTGGAGCCGTGCTCTCGCGGGGGCACCTCGAGATAATTCTTCAACGGCACCTGGTAGATCCCATTATCGAGGGTGCCTGGATAGAGATGCAGTCGGTGTCCACGTGAGAAGCCTAACGCGGGCGCGTAGCGTTGCCTGGCCGCAAGGAAGCACTGCAGCCAACAGTCACGTCTTTCTGCTCCGGTTTCGGTATCAACGGCATCCAGTCGGACGCTGCATCCGCATGAGCGCGGCGATTCTCCTCTTCGACCGGGGCCACCAGCTCCTCGCGCTGAATACGCACGCCAGGCGGCGCCTGGAATCCGAGCCGCACGCCGCGGCGATCGCTGGCCAGCACCACCACGCGGATGCCCCCCTCGAGAATCACGGCTTCGCCCACTTTTCGTCCCAGGACGAGCATAGATCAGATCATGTTGAGCAGATCGTCCATCATTTCGTTGGCGACCGAGACGATTCGGGCGGCCGCTGCGTAGGCTTGCTGATGCACCATCAAAGCGGTGAGTTCTTCGTCCAACGAAACGCCGCTGACCGCCTGCCGCTGCATGTCAGCGGCCGTCACCAGGGAGCGTGCCACAGCTGCTTCCCCATCCGCATCGCGCGCGGCGCTACCGATATAGGCTGCGAGATCCGTGTAATACTCTCCCGGTGTAGCGCCACCTAACGCCGGTAAGTTGCTGCCTCGCAGCTGCGCTAGTGCCAGTGCTACGCTGTTGTCTCCAGGTGCTGTGGTGGTCCCCGCTGCAATGGCTAGGGGAGAAGCAGCTATCGGGGCAGCCAAGGCGATGGTCAGCGCAGTAGTTCCCGCCGGATCGAAGAAATCGGTGTTGGTATTCCCCCCTGGAGTGACGCCAGTGCGATGGATGCCGTTCACTGCCGTCACTATGGCGCCGGCCAGCGTATCGAGTCGGGATGCGATGTCGGATGCCCTGACGTCGATGAATTCCAGCAGGCCGGCTAGTTCTCCACCGCCTGGTGCGAACGTGACGTTGCCGTCGGTGACGAGCTGGAAGCCGTTTCCGGAAGCCTGCACAGCTACACCGCGGGCATTGCCGGCCTCGACTAGCAGCGTATCGCCAGCAATGACTGAAACGGTTCCGTTGTCGTTCTCTATGACTCGTACGGCAGCGAGTTGGGCCAGTCTATCGATCCATCGGTCTCGCTGGTCGGCCAAGTCAGGGGCGCTGTTGGCAATGCCGCCGCTCGCCAATATCTGGGCGTTGAGCTGTGCAATCTGGCTCGCCAAAGACGTTACCTCCTCGGCCGCACTCCTGAGCTGCACTATCGCGTCGCTTCGTGCCTGAGCAATTCCGCTCGCATAGGAATTGAACTGACGGACCAAACTCCGGGCCGTGCTCTGTACGAGTGTACGAGCCGCTGAGCTCGATGGATCGCTGGCTAATTCCGAAAAAGCGTTGAAGAAAGCGTCCAAGGCTGCACCGAGGCCGTTTTCGGAAGGCTCTCCGAAGACTGATTCGATCCTGGCTAGAAGCATGCGCAGCGTATCCGAACGACCCAGGTTGCCAGCCTCGTAGCGGTAGGTTGCATCCAGATACCTATCGCGGAGTCGCTCTACCCCCAGGTCGGTTACCCCCCGACCGACAGTGCCCCAGGGCGTGGCGAGAGGAAGAGCCGCCTGGATACGAAGGCGTTGCCTCGTGTAACCCTCGGTGTAGGCGTTGGCGATGTTGTGCCCAGTCACATCCTGAGCCTTCTGATGGGTGAGCAGCGCCGAGCGAGCTATGCTGAGGATGCTGCTTAGCGACATCTTTACACCGTCCTGTCGAGGAGAAGGGCACCGCTGCTTTCAGGAGTCGTTCCTGGGGGAGCGCTCACCGAAAACAGTTGCTGCAGGAAGGCGTCCCCAGAGGCTATGGCGCGCCGCAAAACGCGCTGCGCGATCGATGCTTCTCGGGCCGCCGCTTCTGCGGCCGCACGGAGGCTAGCGCGTGCCTGCCGGAACTCTTCGCCGCACTCGGCGGGCAGGGACGAATCCAGCTCCGAGAGCGTAAGGTCGTCGGACCCGCCCAATTGGCGCACTAGTGCTCGGCGCTGGCGACGAGCCTCGTCCAGAGCGAGAGCGATCCGGCCGACGGCGAGCGTGGCAGCCTCCAAGGTGTCCGTGTCCGCCTTCGCGACGGCGGTCCGTAACAGCTCCAACTGCTGCTGCAACTGGCGAGCGATAGCAGCCTCGCGGCCCATGCTGGCTATGAGAGCACGCGCCGCGGTACGCAGGAGCACCTGATCTCCTTGCAACGTCATGGAAGCCCTCCAGCGGAATCCTGGAGCCGGCGTGAGAGCTGTCGGTACAACGCTTCACCGAGCCCCCGGCTGGAACGACGCGCCGCGATCGTGCTGAGCTGCTCGTCCAGCATAGAATTGAACAACCAATCGGCGCTCGAGTTTTCCAGCAACCCGGATTGCGGAACCGTCTGGCGCATGACCGCCAAGAGTTGATTGAGAAAGACCGCCTCGAGTTGGTGTGCAGCCTCCCGCAGTTTCTTTTCCCGATCGCCTGCGATTCCGCTCGCTGAGCCGACTGAAGCGATTGGGTCCGTCATCGGACGATTACCCGTGCTCGCAGTGCACCAGCGGCTCCCAGAGCTTCGAAAACGGCCGCCACGTCAGCCGACTTGGCCCCGACAGCCTGTAGACCGGCTGCTATGGATTGCACAGTAGAACCACCAGGAAGTCCCAGAGCCGTAGCCGTGGAATCCGCTGCTGCCGGGGTCGCTTCACCGATCCGTACCGTGATACCGCGCACGCTCACGGTAGCCTTGGCTACCGGGATTTCGCCTCCAGCCACGACCGTTCCTGTGCGCCCGTCTATCACGATACGAGCCGCCGGCGTTACAGCTACGCTCAGCGTATCCACACGTGCCAAGAACATGACAATGTTATCGCCTGCATCTTGCGGAGGCTTGAGCTCGACTAGTCCGGGATCGATCACCCGGGCAGTACTGTCGCCGAATGCTTCGTTAATGGTGGTCGCGATACGATCTGCGAGGGCCAGATCGGGCTGGCGCAACACCAAGCGTGGAGCTGGAGTCTTCGTCACTGCCGACAGCGGGACCTCGAGTACACCACCTTCGGGGATGCGTGCGCTGTTCACCATACGTGCTGCCGAGCGCCCCGTTCGACTGCTTCCGTCCTCGCTGATCACGAGGGGGCCCTGAGCCGTAGCCACCGGCGGCTGTCCTGGAGCAGCGATCAGGGGCGTCATCCATAGCACGCCGCCACGCAGCGACGAAGCGTCTCCTAGCGAAGATACCTGAACTTCGAAGCGCCCCCCGGGCCGCAACCACGGAGACAGCTCGGCGGTCACTAGTACAGCCGCTACGTTGCGGAGGCGCATATGCCGAGACGGAAC
>DATMBI010000248.1:0-7238 GCA_035559375.1 Gemmatimonadaceae bacterium
CCGCCGAAAAGGTTCCGTACCTTCATATCTATCGTTCCTCGTCGGTGAGCGTCAGTAGATCACGTTGAACCGCACGATGAAGTAGCTCGGCGGCCCCAGCGTCTGGAACTCCGACGGCACGTCGCTGGATTCGCCGGCGACGAAGTCTGCCTCGGGATCTACACCACGGTACTTGGTCCACTTCTTTATGTTGCGCGCCGAGATGACCATGTTGGCGCTACGGCCGCGGAATATCGTGCCGGCCATTCGCGGCGAGAACGTGTACTGCAACGAAGCCTCGCGGAAGCGCACGTAGTCGCCCTTCTGGAAATATCCGTCCAGTGTGGCCAGCGGATTCTCCAGGTGAGCGATGGCCATTGCCTGATCCTCGAAGCTGGCCTTCGGATTCATGCGGCCCGAGCAGTTCTGGCGGCTTATGCAGCGGATGCGCTCGGTGTTGTTGTACCAGCGATGACCGCCGCGGTAGTCGAACAGCGTTTGCACGCGCAACCGCCGGTTCAGGAGGTCGAATCCCGTTACCAGCGTCGCCAGTTTCCGCGGCTGCGTGTACCCGCGGAACACGTCCTCCGAGCCAACGAACACTTCGTTCAGCGCCGTGTCAGCACTGTACGTCAGGATCCCGTTGCCGTCCTTGTCCTTCCAACCCAGGATGGGGTTCTCCCAGAAGCCGAACAGCGGGTATCCCTCCACGACGCGCGTGGTCACGCCGATCTGCGGCGGAGTTCCGCCCAGCGACAGGAGCTTGTTGCTGTTCACCGAGTAGCTTAGCGACGCATCTATCCCGATGTTGCTCCTCTCGACGACCTGCACGTTGGCCAGGAACTCCCACCCCATGTTCCGCACTGCACCCAGGTTCTTGCGCACACTAGCAGCCGAACCCACCGAAGGCGGTACGATGGCGCTGATGAGCGCGTCCTCGGTGCGCTTGTAGTAATAAGTGACGTCCAGCGATGCCCGCGAGCGGAAGAGCTTGGTCTCGAAACCGGCTTCGGTCTCGGTGCTCCGCTCGGGTTTGAGCGCCGGGTTACCGAGCGCGCTGATCTGCAACCCTGACTGGTCAGCGTTGCGGATGCTCTGGAGCGACGTGCCGAAGAAGCGGACTGCGTCGTTAGGCCCCGGCTGCACCCCGGACGCCCCGTATGCATAGCGCAGCCGCAGCTCGTCCATCCAGCCGATGCTCGGGAAGAAGTCCTCGTCCGAGATTATCCAGGAGAGCGACGCTTTGGGGTAGTACACGCGCTGGAAGTCGGTTCCGAACGCCGAGTTCTGGTCGGTACGCACCGCACCGGTAATGAATAGCCTGTCGTTGATAGCGGCCGCCTCCTCGATGAAGGCTCCGAGCGTGTTCTGGAGCGTCGTGGCCTCCGATGCGGTCCTGGTAACCGCTGCGTTAGGCGTCTGCGCCCCCGGCGGCAGTTCGGTACCGCTGGCCACGGCCGTGGCCTGCACGAAGTTCACGTACTGAATCCCGATCGTCGTCTTGAGCGAGAGCCAAGGACGCGGGTTGTAGGTGGCCGTGCTACCGAAGTCCACCGTAGTGTTGCGAATATTGGAACGCGTCTCTTCCTTGAAGCCGTTCCGGTAAGTGGCGGTGATCGGCGGGCCCTCGCCCCGGAACAACAGATTGTCGTCCTCCCGATCGGTGAAGTCGTTCCCCACGTTGAGCCTGTTCTGCAACCAGCTCGTGGGCCGCCAGTTGGCGTTGGCTGAGAAAATGAAGCGGTTGACGCCCTGAGCTGCCTTCTCCTGCCAGGTGTAACCCGGCGTCCAGGCACGATAGCCGTAGAGCGGCGTCCCCAACCCGCCGCCTACCACACGCGGCGGATCGCAGATCAAACAACCGGGACCACCGAAGACCTGCGAACCTAATCCAGCTGTCGCATTGGACTCCAGCGAGAAGCGCTGGTCCACTTTGATATAGGCCGACGACGCCTGCAGATCCAGCTTGGGATTCACGGTGGAGTTGAGATTGACTCGGAAGCTCGACTTGACCATAGCGTTAGGCCGATCGGTCCACTCCCTGATCGGAATGTTGTTGCGCTTGAAACGATTGCGCTCGAAGTCGGGGAGATGCAGGACGCCTACCTCGTCCTCGTGATCGGCCGACAGGAAGTAGCGGATCGCTTCCGTTCCGCCCGAAAGCTGCGCCCCCATCTGGTACCGGTTCCCCCAATCCAGAGGCGTCAGCGAATCGTGTTCGAAAATGTTGAGCGCTGCTACGCTGTCTATGGTGCACTGCCCCGTCCCCACCCGCTGCAGATTGCAGAAGTTGAAGGGTGCCGTACTACCGTCGGCCCGCTTCCCGAAAATGGTGTACGCGGTGGGATACTTGTTGAGATCGCGCAACAAGCCACCTTCGAAATAGGTGTTCCAGCGCGCCTGACCGGCCCGGCCCTTCTTCGTCGTGATCACCACCACGCCGTTGGCCGCAGCCGTACCGTACAGGGATGCTGCCGAGGGACCCTTCACGATCTCGATGCTCTCGATCTCGTCAGGGTTGATGTCGCCGACGCGCGAAGGCTGGGCACCGCCGGTGAACAAGTTGGACGAACTCACCTGGCTGGTCATCCGCACGCCGTCGATGATGAAGATGGGCTCGTTGCTCAGGTTGAGCGAGTTCTGCCCGCGGATGCGAATGCGGCTCCCCGAGCCGGTCTGCGTACCGGTGGTCACGGTGATGCTGGCCGCGCGCGCCGTGAGTAGATCGTCCACCGTCTTGATGGGCTGGACCTCAACTGTCTTGGCCGCGTCTATGGCCGCGATAGCGTTCCCAACCTCGACACGTCGCGTTTCGCCCGTGGCGGTCGTTACCACCGGCGTTAGGCTCACGGCTACCGGCGACAATTCGATGTCGAGACTCTGCTCGCCCGCAGCGACCGTTAGCGGCGACTTTTGCTCGGCATAACCGACGCGCAACACGCGGATGGTCTGGTTACCGGCCGGTACTCCGCGCAGCGTCACCCGACCCTCGGCATTGGTGAGCCCTCCGATAGTCGTGCCCGCCACGAACACTTGGGCCTGATCCACCGGCTTCCCGCTGCCGGCCTCCACTACTCGGACGGATATCGTCCCCTGCTGTGCCGCTGCAGTCCCGGCCAGAACGGCGAGGCCCAAAACACCGCCCGCCAGCCGCAGCGCGCGAACCAACGAAACACGTCTCATGACCGTGCGCTCCTCACGGTAAAGGTGGCACCCGGTGCCGGACTTCACCCGTTCCGGCACGTTCGTCCGCAGGGCGTGGCTGAGCGGGGCCCACCCGTGCGTGACGGAACGAAACTGCAGCCGACTTTAGGATCCGTCAATAACCTCGGGGACGGCAGCACCGGCACCGAACGCGAACCGCGGCGGCCGCTTCTCGAAGAAAGCAGCTAACCCCTCGGCGAACTCGCAGCTGTCGGCCGACCGCACTAGCTCCTCCAACTCCAAATCCAGGTGACGATCGAGCTGATCCTCGGCGGCCGCCAGACCGAGGAGACGCTTCGCTACACCGTAAGCAGCCACGGGACCGCTAGCGATCCGCTCGGCGATCGCCATCACCTCGTCCCAGAAACCGTCCACAGGAAGCACACGGTTTATCAGCCCCAGCTCCAGTGCCTGGTTAGCACCGAGCCTAGGATTGAGCAAGACTAGCTCCAACGCCTTGCGCCACCCCACCAAGCGCGGCAAGAAAAACGTCGAGCTTTCCGCGCCGGTGAGCCCAGTCTTGTGGTACGCCCACTCGAAGCTGGCACGCTCCGAAGCGATCACGAGATCGCAGGCCATAGCGATCCCGAAGCCACCCGCTGCAGCCACGCCGTCCACGGCCGCGACGAACGGCTTGGGCGCTCGCCGGATCTCGGAAATAGCACTATGCAGATACTCCAAGATCTGTTTGAAGCGCTCGCCGTAACCCACTCCCGGTTCCGCTACCTCGGGTTGCAAATAACCTAGATCCTCGCTACGTCCCCCCTGCCTGATGTACTTGAGATCGGCTCCGCTGCAGAAGACCCCGCCAGTACCTGTGATAACGACGCAGCGAATGTGCTCGTCGCGCGCCATCTGCAGGCCGGCCCGGCGGAAATCCTGCGCAGTCTCGACGTCCATCGAATTGAAGCGCTCGGGACGATCTATGACGATCGTACCGACGTTACCTCGCCGCTCAACCTCGATGTGGCTACGGCGCTCGCTCACCTAACGATCACCTGCTCGGTCCCACGTCCGTAAGCGGTACAACGGCACGCCCTGACCGTCGACACGCAGCAGGTCGCTGTCGTGCACGTTGATCACGCGGCCGGGCAAGGCAGCCAGCAGTACGTCCGTGACCAGGTACGGATAACCGCAGAGCACTAGCACGTCGGGCCGGTAAGGGGACAGCAGCTCCAACGTGACGCGGTCGTAATCGCGGCGCACTTCACGATCCCTTCTATCGACGCCGCGCTGGGCGTAAAAGGCGGCGATGTCGCGGACGATAACCGGTAGCGCGCCTAACGACTGCATCAGCTCGTTCTCGCGATGGCTGGCCATGCCGGCGACGAGCCGCCAGCTGCGCGTCCGTCTCGCCTCGCCCACTAGCTCAGCCACTCCCGGCGCGCGCCGCGAAGACAATAGCGCTACCCGCAGGGGCCGACTCTCCGACGCGTTCAGCATATGCGCGGTAGCGGCTCGCCGTCCGACTCGGTCACGAGCCGCCGGCCGAATCCTGTATCCAACACTACTCTGCCCGGATGCTCCGCCACGCATTCGCCCACTATCGCCGCCTCTCTACCTAGCGGATGCTACCGCAAGGCCTCCAGCACGCGATCTGCAGCCTCGGGCCGCACCCCTAGAATCGCCTTCCCTTCGTTGGCGATCTGAAACGGATCCAAACCGAGCATCTCTGCCGCCGACCGTACCACGGGCGAGATCGGCACCTTGGCTTCCTCGATCACTATCCCCACGCCACTCTTGCCGGCCATTTCGTGCAGCGCGCTGGCTACCCCCCCGCGCGTGGGATCCTTCATAGCCGAAACCCCGTCGCCACCGGCTTCCATGGCCCGAGCGATCAACCCGTTGAGCGGCGCCACGTCGGACTCGAGCGGCGCATCGAGCGCCAGGCCGTGGCGTAGCGCCATCAGCGCCAGCCCGTGATCGCCGATCGTTCCCGTGAAGACTATGACATCGCCTGGCCGAAGTCCGCAGTCCCGCACCAGGCGCGAGGCCAGCCCTACTCCACTAGTCGCGATCACGATCCCGTCCAACTCGCCCCGTCCCATGACCTTGGTGTCGCCACTGACGATCGCCACCCCGGCCTCCCGGCACGTAGCCAGCATGGAATCGCGGATCCGTACCAGATCGCTCCGCCGAAAGCCCTCCTCCATCACTACAGCGCTCGTTAGGCCTAGCGGCCGAGTGGCACCCATCATCGCCAGATCGTTCACAGTTCCGGCCACAGCCAGCCGCCCGATATCTCCCCCGGGGAAGAAAATAGGATGCACCACGTGCGAGTCGGTGGTGAGCACCAGCCACTGGTCGCCCAGTCGCAACGCAGCGCCGTCGTCCATCGCGTCCAAACCCACGCCGTCCACCGGTAGGTCAGCGAACCCGGCCGCCAGTGTCTCCTCGATCAGCAGTCGCATCGCCCGACCGCCGCCACCGTGCCGCAGCGTGATCAGTTCTCCCGGCGACACTACCGTAGCCCTGGCTGTCATACGTCGGGATGCCCTCCGTACTGATACCAGATTTTGCACGTACCCTCGCTCGACACCATACACGCCCCGACAGGCGACTCGGGAACGCACTCCTTGCCGAACAGTGGACAGTGATTCGGCGAGGCTATCCCGGCCATGATGTCGCCGCAGATACACATCTGCACCAACTTGGGCGGTGCGTGGCCCCACAGGCGCGATGCGTCTATCCGGAACCGCCGCCGCGCGTCGAGGTGCGCGAATTCGTCGCGCAATCTGAGGTTGCCGTTAGGCACGTGAGCGATACCCCGCCAGCGCCCTCCCGTGGTGCGGAAAACGCGCCAGAGCTGCCGCTGAGCGTTGCGATTCCCCTCCCGAGTCACGCACCGCGGATACATGTTCTCCACTCGGGGCGTCCCGGCCCGCACCAACTCCACCAACTTTACGAGACCAGCCAGGATGTCCAGTGGCTCGAAACCAGCTACGACCACCGGCAGCCGATGTCTCTCGACGAAGCGCTCGAAAATTCCCCAACCGGTTATCGTCGCCGCATGACCCGCAGCTAGGAAACCCTCTACCCTAGTCCCCGGCATCTCGGCCACTATCTCCATCACCGGCGGGATGTACTTGTGCGCCGAGAGTATGGAGAAGTTGGGAGGTGGATCGTCCAACGCTACTGCGGCCGTAGCTACTGCCGTCGTCTCGAAACCCGACGCGAAGAAGCACACCTCCTCGCTGGTGTCGCGCGCAATCTCTACCGCCTGGGCCGCACTGTACACGACATCCACTCGGGCGCCCTGCGCCTGAGCGTCGGCCAGCGAATAGACAGTGCCCGGCACCTTGAGCATGTCGCCATAGGTAGCGATCCGCACGCCATCCTGCGCCAGCACGACCGCCTCGTCCACTTCGGGCACGTCGGTGACGCACACCGGGCAACCAGGCCCCATGATGACATCCAGCGCCCGCGGCAATATCGAACGCAGTCCGTATTTGGCGATGGACTGCTCGTGGCTGCCACATACGTGCATGACCGAAACCGGCTCGCGCCCCATGTCCTCGAGCACTCGTTGCAAGGCTCGCGAAAGAGCCCGCGCGCGCGCCGGGTCGCGAAACTTGAGTTCGCGCGCTTGGAGCAATGCCTCAGACATCGCTACCCCCCTCTCGCGCCGCCTCGATCTCCCCGCGCACGTCGGCAGCCATCATATCGCCCTCGGCTTCCCGGAGCAGTAGCTCGTACAGAGCCAACGTCTCTTCGACCTCGCTCGCCGGGATTTTCCTGATCGCGAAGCCCACGTGGTTCAGGATGTAATCGCCCGGCTGGACCGGTTCGTCCACTACGTCCAGACGGACCTCCCGCCGTACGCCCCAGAAATCCACCAGGGCGAGCTGACCTCTGATCTCCACGACCTTACCGGGAACGCCTAGGCACATGGCAGCGCCTCCTGGCTGTCGCTGACTATCGCACTCTCCATCCCAGCCAGTCGCGCAGCGGCCACCGCGGCCTGACCATAGCTCACCGCACCATCGTTAGGTGGCAACTGAGATGGCACCCATACTCGCACTCCGCACTCCCGGAGCTGCCGTGCCACCTCGGAC
>DATMBI010000249.1:0-3082 GCA_035559375.1 Gemmatimonadaceae bacterium
CGTGCGTGCTGGGGAACCGCTGGCCACGATCTTTGCGCGCGACCGAGCTGGGGTAGCGGCCGGGAAAAATGCCCTGGCTGAAGCCATAGAAATCGCCGAGGAAGCCGAACCCCCGCTCCCCTTGATATCGCACCGCGTGGATTCCACCGGCGTGTCGCTGTACGAGGACGACGACCTTCTCGCGGCGTTACCCTAGATGTCCAGGTTGCTGGCGAAGCGAGCGTTGGCCTCGATGAAGGCACGGCGCGGCTCGACTTCGTCGCCCATGAGCGTCTGGAAGATGCGATCGGCGAGAACTGCATCTTCCATGCTGACCCTCAGCAACGTACGCCGCTCCGGATCCATCGTGGTGGCCCAGAGCTGGTCCTTGTTCATCTCGCCCAGACCCTTGTAGCGCTGCACAATGACAGAGCTGCGGCCGTCGCCGTTGGCCAGGCGCTCTATATAAGCGTCCCGCTCCTTCTCGTCGTAAGCGTAGAACTCCTGCTTGCCGCGCGCCACCCGATAGAGAGGCGGCTGCGCTATGTACACGTAGCCTGCCTCGATCAAATCCCGCATCTGGCGGAAGAAAAAGGTGAGGAGCAGCGTGCGAATATGAGCTCCGTCCACGTCGGCATCGGTCATGATGATGATCTTGTGGTAGCGCGCCCGCTCCAACTGGAACTCGTCCTTGATCCCAGTCCCGATGGCCGTGATGATAGTGCGGATCTCCTCGTTGGAGAGCACCTTGTCGATCCGGGCCTTCTCGACATTGATGATTTTGCCGCGCAACGGGAGGATCGCCTGGAACTCGCGATTCCGGCCCTGCTTGGCAGAACCGCCGGCCGAATCACCCTCCACTAAATACAGCTCGCAGAGCGCAGGGTCGTCCAAGGAACAGTCGGCTAGCTTCCCAGGCAGATCGCTGATGTCGAGTGCCGACTTCTTGCGCGTGAGGTCGCGCGCCTTGCGCGCAGCTTCGCGCGCCCGCGCCGCCGAGACGGCCTTCTCGACGATAGCATTAGCGGTACGCGGGTGCTCTTCCAGATAGGCCGATAGCCAGTCGTTCACTACGGACTTGACCACACCCTCGACCTCTGAATTGCCCAGCTTGGTCTTGGTCTGACCTTCGAACTGCGGCTCGTGAACCTTGATGGACAACACCGCGGTGAGCCCCTCACGCACATCTTCCCCTGCAAGCGTGAAGTCGGCCTTTTTGAGGAAACCGCCCTTTGCGGCGTAGTTGTTGATGGTGCGCGTCAGCGCCGCCTTGAAACCGGTGAGGTGGGTGCCGCCCTCGTGTGTATTGATGTTGTTGACGAAGGTGTGGACGTTCTCGCTGTAGCCGTCGTTGTACTGCATGGCCAGCTCGATGAGCACCCCGTCACGTTCGGCGTCGAGGTAAAGGATGTCGCTATGCAACGGCTTGCGGTTTCCGTTGAGGTACTGGACCATCTCGCGTAAGCCGCCTCTAGCCTCGAAAACCTCCTCGCGAACAGGGTCCTGCCGCTCGTCCCTCAGAACGATGCGGACGCCCTTGTTGAGGTAGGCAAGCTCCCTCAGCCTGCTCGCAACCGTGTCGTAATTGAACTCCAGCTCGGTGAAAATCTGCGGATCGGGCTTGAACCAAACCCTGGTACCCGTGTCCCGTTGCGGGACCTTACCCTCGACTCTAAGAGGCGTGACGGTCTTGCCACGGGAGAAATCGATGTAGTGCAACCGACCGTCGCGCTTGACCCAGACCTTGAGCTGCTCCGAAAGCGCGTTGACGACCGAAACGCCTACCCCGTGCAAGCCGCCCGAGACCTTGTACGAACGCTTGTCGAACTTCCCACCAGCATGGAGCATGGTGAGCGCTACCTCGACGCCAGGCATCTTCTCGGTGGGATGCATGTCCACCGGAATACCACGGCCGTCGTCGTCCACGGTTACCGAATTGTCCGCGTGGATAGTGACTGCGATACGCTTGCAGAAACCGGCTAGCGCCTCGTCGATGGCGTTGTCCACCACCTCGTACAGTAGGTGGTGCAGACCCTGCGCACCGGTGGAACCGACATACATCCCCGGCCGCTTGCGAACCGCCTCCAGTCCCTTGAGAACCTGAATCTGGTCTGCGTCGTACTCGCTGGCACCGTTGCCAGTGGCTGGTCTCTCGTTAGTCTTGGCCATGTTCCCGTGTGGTGAAACCCCCGCCAGCTGTTACCGAAAAAATCCCGAAACTGAGCTGCGGCAGAGACGGAGAAAGTTACTGCCGATCGGGGAACAGATCAACCCGCTTCCCGCCACCTAAATTTTTGTCTTCCAAGACGTTAGCGCGCCAACTGCCAGCGGATGCGGCGGATCCCTGCCCCCGGAACGCCTCGCCTTATGGCGTCCAAGATCTCGCCTTCCAGGAGCGACAACTCGTTCATCCAGGCACTGGTCCTAACCGCGACGAAAAGAGTGCCGTCGGCAGCCACAGACAGCGGCGATGTCACTCGCGCCACAGTAGGACCCACGAGCCGCGGCCATTCTTCCAGCACGCTAGCCTGTGCCAACCGTCCCGTTAGTCCCTGCTGCTCTAGAAAGCTGCGCAGCGCGTCGCCAAGCGATGTAGCACTATGCCTCTTGTCCGACACGCTCCCCTCCCTTCGCGGTGACAACGCCTCCACTCACTCGGAATACCTCGAGACCGCGAAATTCGCTCGGAACGTCCTTCGCTCGAGGGACCGCGAGGACGACCTGAGCAGCGCCCGCGAACCCGACGCTCTCTAGCACCCCCTCCGAGCGAGAGCTGTCCAGCTCGGCAAAGGGGTCGTCCAAAAGTACCAACGGTTCGCGCCCCCCCATATCGCGGTACCACAGGCGCTCCAAGAGCCGCAGCGCTATGGCCACTGTACGCTGCTGGCCAGCTGATCCATAGCGTCGCAAAGACAATCCGTTCAACCGCACCTCTAGGTCGTCGCGATGTGGTCCCGCGCCAGTCATACCTCGAGCTAGGTCCCGCTGGCGCTGGTCCCTCAGCGCCCGAGCGAGCTGCTGTGCCAAGTCCTCCTGGCTCCCCCGGCACGGCTCGGGGACCGTACGATGGTGCAACGTAACGGCCGCGTGCTCTCCCAAGACC
>DATMBI010000250.1:0-7045 GCA_035559375.1 Gemmatimonadaceae bacterium
GGCAGCTCAACCCGACGTGGCGAGTCGCGCGAGAGCGCTCGCGCGGCAGGTAGTCGTGGCCGGCTTGGACGAAGGCGACCTGGTGCCGGACGAGTGGGGGTTGGAGGCGGATGGTCGCGGCTGGCTGAGATTCGGCGGTCAGCGAACGGTGCTGCGCTTGAGGGGCGCCCACAATCTCCGCAACGCGCTCCTGGCTCTGGCTGCGGCCAGAGCCTGCGGTGCCGACGTGGCGAATGCGTTGGAGCGCCTTGCAGCGGTCGAGCCGGTTTCGATGCGAGGCGAGGTCAAAAACATCGGCACATTGACCGTTATCGACGACAGCTACAACGCCAATCCCGGCTCTATGCGCGAGGCGATCGCGTTGCTAGATGCCATGACTACCGAGCGACCCAAGGTTATCGTGTTGGGCACTATGTTGGAGTTGGGTCCACGATCGACCGAGTTGCACCTCGAGATCGCACGCCGCGCACTCCAGTCGCAGGCGACCCTTGTAGCTGGCTTGGGTGAGTTCGCTCTAGCGCTGGAGCACCTGGCACGGGGGGACCCGCGGGTGTTGGCGGCGGCGAGCTTCGAGGAGCTGAGCGCCGCTCTGGAAGCGAGGGTGCCTCGCGATGCCGTCGTGTTGATCAAAGGCTCGCGCGGGATGCGGCTGGAGCGCTTGGTGTCTTCCCTAGAACGCATTGCCGGTGACGCTGGTTCTGGTGCGGCGGTGAGAACATGACGTCCGACGACCGCGCTGCCGGCCCGACCGGCCAGCTTCGTACAAATCGGCACCTTCGAACATGCTCTACTGGCTTCTGACGCCCTTCATCGCGGATTTTCCGCCGTTACGGCTTTTCACGTACATCTCGTTTCGAGCTGCTGGAGCTGCTGTTACGTCGCTACTCCTAGCCTTTGTTATGGGGCCTCCCATTATCCGCCGGCTGCGCGTTATGCGGGTGCGCCAGGGAGTCCGCAACGGTACCCCAGCGACGCACGCGAGCAAGGCCGATACCCCCACCATGGGCGGGCTCATCATCTTGGTGGCGGCAGTCGTGCCAACGCTGCTTTGGACGCGGCTCGATAACCGTTACGTGTTGTTGGCGCTGCTGGTCACGGCGTGGATGGGTGCTGTCGGTTTCGTGGACGACTACCTCAAGTTGCGGCAGCGGTGGCGCGGTCAAGAGAACGTAGGGTTGGTAGAGCGTTACAAGCTTGCCGGGCAGATCGGAATCGGCGTGCTGGTGGGTTATCTGATTTGGCGCTATCCCCTCTCGGCGCTACCGGGTGCCTCTACGACTGTGCCGTTCTTCAAGTACGTGCTCCTCGTTCCTGTGTCGGCGGGGCTGGCCTGGCTCTATGTCGTCTGGGTGACCCTAGTGATAGCTGGGACGAGCAATGCTGTGAATTTGACGGACGGGCTCGATGGCCTCGCGGCTGGCTTGTCCGCGATAGCGCTGTCCACCTTGGCGTTGTTCGCCTATCTCTTGGGAAGGGTCGACGCTAGCGCGTACCTGCAACTGTTCTACTTGCGTGATGCAGGCGAGCTGACTGTTTACTGCATGGCGCTGGTGGGAGCCTGCCTGGGTTTCCTGTGGTTCAACACACACCCGGCCCAGGTCTTCATGGGAGATACAGGCGCGCTCGCGTTGGGTGGGGCGATAGGTGCCGTGGCTATACTCCTCAAGAGCGAATTGCTTCTCGTGCTCATCGGGGGCGTGTTCGTGGCCGAAACGATGTCCGTCATCTTGCAGCGCCTCGTCTTCAAGTACAGGCGGCGGCGCTACGGGCTGGCACATGCCCAGGCGCACCGTTTGTTCCGGCGCGCCCCGCTGCACCATCACTTCGAACTCTGTGGTTGGCACGAAGCGCAGGTCGTGGTGCGCTTCTGGATCCTAGGTATTCTCTGTGCCTTCCTGGCCCTCACTACACTGAAGATCCGATGATCGCTGAAAAGCTGAAGTCAGGCGAGGTAGCAGTAGTGGGTTTGGGAGCAAGCGGCGAGGCTGTGGCGCGTCTCTTGCGCGCTAATCATGCCAAGGTGTACGCGTCCGACTCTTCTAGTTCCACGCGCGTCGAGGAGGTCGCACAGCGTTTAGGGTTCCTGGGAGTGGACGCGCGCAGTGGAGGGCACGACCTGGACCGGATCGCTGGGGCCGCTCTCGTAGTGACCAGCCCTGGAGTGCCACCCGAGGCGGCTCCATTGACTGCAGCACGTCGAGCTGGCGTACCGATCGTGAGCGAGGTAGAGGTTGCGCTGACCTTCCTGCCTAGTGCCCAAATCATCGCGGTGACCGGTACGAACGGTAAGTCCACGGTGACGGCGCTGGTCGCGCATCTGCTGAGAGCGCTCGGCTTGAAGGCAGAGGCCGCGGGGAATATCGGGCGGCCGCTTTCCGAGCTGGCGCTGCAAGCCGATCCGCCGGCCTGGGTGGCTCTAGAGATCTCCTCCTTCCAGTTGCACGACACGTTCAGCTTGAAGCCGCGTGTGGGCGTGCTCACTAACCTCTCCCCCGATCATCTCGACCGCTACCCTTCGGTGGAGGAATACTACGCCGACAAGCGGCTGCTCTTCCGAAACGCCACGCGCGACTCTCGCTGGGTGGTCAACGGAGACGACGAGCGCGTCCTAGAGTTAGCTGAGGACGTGCCTGGGGTGACGCTGCGTTTCAGTGCTGCGGGAAGGTTGGCCGACGCATTCTACGACAGGGAGCACGACAGTCTCATCTTGATGGACGAGCCCTTGCTCTCCCGGTCGGAGTTGCCTCTCATTGGTGACCACAACGTCGCCAACGCTCTGGCGGCTGCCTTGGCGGTTGCGGCTGCTGCGCCAGCGCATACGTCGCTCACCGCACGGCGGTCGCTAGCGAATGCACTCCGTGCTGCTCGACCTCTCCCGCACAGACTAGAGGTAGTGGGGGATCGGGGCGGCGTGCTCTGGATCAACGACTCGAAGGCCACGACCGTCGAATCGGCGCGCGTCGCGCTCGCGGCCATGACACGACCTACGGTTCTGTTACTAGGTGGACGCCATAAGGGAGTCTCTTATCGCTTTTTGGAGCCAGAACTTCGCCGCCACTGCAAGCTCGTTCTGGCTTACGGCGAAGCGGCCGACCTGATCGAGGTGCGGCCCGTGATGAAGGTGCGTGGCGGGTTGGACAAGGTCGTGCAGGCGGCCAAGGAGTTCGCACAGCGAGGCGACTGCGTGTTGCTGTCGCCGGCGTGCGCCAGTTTCGACATGTTCGGGAATTTCGAGGAACGGGGCGAGGCATTTCGTGCAGCGGTAGGTGCTCTGGCTAGAGGCGATGGCTGAAAAGGTACGGCTACGCTGGGTAATGAGCACCGAGGCACGCCTGCTGGCTGCCCTAACGCTCGCTCTGGTCGTGTTCGGCTTGGCTACGCTCTACAGTGCGAGTGCGCTGGTGGCGTTGCAGCAGGGTAGGCCTGGGTCCTACTTCTTCGCCCGGCAGGGGGAGGGCGTCCTAGCTGGCCTAGTGCTATTTGCGCTAGCGGCGAAATGGGACGCCGAGCGACTAGAGCGCTGGGCGTGGCCCCTGATGCACATCTCGATTGCGCTGATGCTGCTCACGGTGCTGCCGTTCACGGAGTCGCTGGCGCCGCGAGTCAACGGTTCGCGTCGCTTCGTGTTAGGCACGGCGCTCCAGCCGTCGGAGCTAGGCAAGCTAGCCGTGGTGGTGTGGACAGCGATGGTCGTCGTGAAGAAGGGGGAGCGAGTCAGGCGGTTGCGCCGCGGGATCCTTCCCGTCTTGGCTGTCATCGGAGTGCTGGACGTGTTGGCGTTTCTCGAGCCCGATCTTTCGGTGGCCATGCTCTACACACTGGTGGCGGCGCTGCTCCTTTTCGCGGGTGGTGCGCGCATCGGGCACTTCGTGTTCTTGGGGACACTAGCGGTGGCGCTGTTATGGCAGCAGGCACTGAAGTTCCAATACGCGGTTCTTCGCGTAGCTAGCTTCCTGGATCCGGGTGGCGCACCGGAAGGTATTCAGTATCAACTCAAGCAGTCGTTGATTGCGGTGGGCTCTGGCGGACTCTTCGGCCGAGGGTTCGGCAACGGTAGGCAGCAGTACGGCTTCGTGCCGTTAGGCTACAACGATTTCATCGCTAGCACGATCGGCGAGGAGTGGGGTTTTCTCGGCATGGTAGCGGTGGTCTTGGCCTTTGCTTTCTACGGCTACTTGGGTTTCAGGATCGCCAAGATGGCACGCACTCAGTTTCTCCAGTTAGTGGCAGTCGGTCTCACGTTCGTTACGGTGGTGACCGCGTTCCTTCACCTGGGCGTGGTGGTCGGGCTGCTTCCTACGACCGGTATCACGCTCCCCTTCGTCTCGTATGGGCGCACCAATCTCCTGTTGTCGCTCGTTTCGACTGGGATCTTGGTGAACATCGGAAGCCGGCGGGAGCGAGTAATGGCTATGGCCACGGCGCCCTCGCTGGCGGTGCGTACCTAGTGCTTGTCCTTTTCGGCGGCGGAGGGACTGGTGGCCATCTCTACCCAGCGCTGGCCATCGCCCGCGCGCTGCGAGCAGCCCGCCCCGACGTGGACGTGCTGTTCGTGGGGACGCAGCGCGGCTTGGAACGGCGTATCCTTCCCGGAACGGGTTTCCCGCACGTCTTGCTGGACCTCCACCCGCTCTATCGCAGCCACGCATGGAAGAATTGGCGTACGCTACGCGGGTTAGTGGGCGGGTGGAAGGAGCTGGAGCGGTGTTTGGGCTCCGAGCGTGCGAGCTTGGGAGTGGGGACGGGTGGTTACGCGGCGGCGGCGGCGCTGACGTGGTGCCTCTCGCACGACATTCCGTACGTCCTGCAGGAGCAGAACTCGTATCCTGGCTTGACCACTAGGTTGTTTTCTCGCTGGGCCCGCGAGATATATCTCGGTTTCCCGGAGGGCGTGGTGCGGCTACCGGGCTCGGTGCGCGGTCGTGCTGTGGCGTTAGGCAATCCAGTCCAACCTCCGCCCGACCCCCGTCCGTCGCGACGGGAAGCGCGACGGCGGTGGGGGTTCCCGGAGAGCGACGGTCGCGTGCTATTGGTCTTCGGTGGCAGCCAAGGCTCGGAACCGATCAATCGCCTGATAGACAGCTGGTTGGCAGCGGGCGAGCGGGCTGGCTTTTACGTAATCTGGGCTACTGGCACGTTGCATTACGAGCGCTACCGAGAGCGACGTTCGGATAGGGTACGTGTGGAGCCGTATCTGTCTCCCATAGCGGATGCTTATGCCGCAGCCGACTTGGCAGTGGCGAGGGCAGGTGCAATGGCGACTGCCGAGCTGTGCGCCTGGGGAATACCGTCGCTACTCGTGCCGCTCCCCTCGGCAGCGGGCGACCACCAGACAGCCAACGCGCGCTCGCTTTCGGAAGCGGGAGCCGCACGCTGGATCCCCGAGGACCAGGTTACGCCGGAGCGGCTGGATGCGGAGTTGAGGGAGCTAGGAATGCCGGACGTATGGGAGGCGGTCGCGCGCGCGGCGCTGCTGCGAGCCAGGCCACGGGCGGCCGAGGAGATCGCAGAGAGAATTGTGCGGCTGCTCGAAGCTGGGAGGGGAGCTTGACGCTGCTGGACCGTTCGGATAGGCGGCCTGTGCACTTCATGGGGATAGCAGGCGCGGGAATGAGTGCACTCGCCGAGCTGTTAGCCTACCGGGGAGTCGCTGTGAGCGGCTGCGACGCGGGGAGTGGTAGCGTAGAGGATTTGGAGCGCTTGGGAATCCGTGTCGAGCGTGGGCATGACCCGCTGCACGCCGAGGACTGCAGGGCGCTAGTCGTCACGGCGGCAGTGCCGCTCGACCACTCCGAGGTAACCGCAGCTCGGCAGCGCGGCCTGCCGGTAGTGCGACGAGCCGACGCCCTCGCGGAGGTGACGAGTAACGGCATCCTAGTGGCGGTCGCGGGTACGCACGGTAAGACCACGACCACGGCCATGACAACCGAGGCGCTGGCAGCGGCTGGCCGCGATCCCACCGGCCTTGCCGGCGGAAGGATAGCGATGTGGAAGGGGAACGTTCGCCCTGGTCGCAGTGATCTCAACGTGGTCGAGGCGGACGAATACGATCGAGCTTTCCTGTCGCTGAAACCGCATATAGCGGTGGTAACGAACGTGGAGCCCGAGCACCTGGACATTTACGGCGACGAAGATGGAGTGCGGCTCGCCTTCGAGCAGTTTCTCCGGCCAGCCAAGCGGGTGGTGTTCTGTGCGGACGACCCTGGGGCGGCTTCGCTGACTCTCCCCGAGAGTGCCGTGACGCTTCCGTACGGCGTGCATTCCGAACGGGCACGCCTAACGGTCGGCGAGCTGTCGAGCGTGCACGGGCGGCCTCGTGGAGTCGTCTTGTTGGACGGCGTGGAGCTGGGCGAGCTATCGCTTCGTGTGCCCGGAGTTCACAATTTCGACAATGCCCTTGCCGCGGTGGCATGTGGGCTGTTGCTAGGCGCCTCGTTCGAGGAGCTTCGACCCGGGATCGAGGCGTTCGAAGGCGTCGAGCGGCGCTTCCAACTACTGGGTACCGTGCGTGGCATAGACGTCGTGGACGACTACGCCCATCACCCGACCGAGGTGAGGGCGACCCTGGACGCAGCCCGTGCCGTTTTCCCTGGCCGCCGCTTGGTGTGCGCCTTTCAGCCCCATTTGTACAGCCGTACTCGTGACTTCGCTGGCGAGTTCGGGAGGGCGCTCGCGAGTGCTGACGTGGTCTTGTTGACGGAGATCTATGCGGCTCGGGAGGCTCCTATACCCGGTGTCACGTCTGCTTTGATCGAGGAGGCGTTGCGAGAGCAGGGCCGGGCGCCGCTCTGGCGCGGTGCGAGGGAAGATGTGGTGGAGGCGTTAGGCGCTGTGGTGCAGGAAGGCGACGTCGTGCTCACGCTGGGTGCGGGGGATATCACCTCGGTGGGGAGGGAGTTGCTGCGACGGCTGGCGCTGCGGCAATGAGGCGTATCGGTGCAGTCGTAAACGCCGTGCGACGTCGCCGGCGAGCACTTGCGTGGTCGGGTGTCGTGTTAGCGCTGCTGACGGGTCGCTGGTGGGCTCCACCGCTGCTGAGTCGAAT
>DATMBI010000251.1:0-6499 GCA_035559375.1 Gemmatimonadaceae bacterium
GGCTGCAGGAGGGAGGTCCGTCGCAGTGCGACCCGCAAGAGCGCCTGCGCCTGCTCGACCGAACTGGCCCGTGCCGCCGCCAGAAAAAGCTCCATTCCGATGGCTGCCCCGCCCTCTATGAACAGCGTCGCGAGTTCTAGATCCTCGGAGCGTCCTGCAAAGACGAGTGCCGTTTCGGCGTTGTGCCAGTCTATGCAGCGCGAGACGTAGGCTGTCATCGCCGGTCCTGCCCGACGTGCTGCCTCCGCGGCGCGTGTTGCCCACAGGCGGTACAGCGCCATTTCCAGCTCGAGGAGGTCCGGCTGATGACGTTCGGCTTGCGCGACGAGCGGCGCGGCATAAGGGCTACCTGTCTGCGTCAAAAAGTCGGCGAGTTCGCCCAGTGTGGGTACCGTGGCGAGCTTGGCTTGCGATAGCGCGGGAAGCTCCATTGGGGGAAGCCACACATCACCGAGGCCCACAGACGCCTGCCGCTCGCACGCAACCCGCACCAGCGATCGCAACGCTCGACATGTGTCCTCCTCGAGAAGCGGAGCCAGAAGCCTAGAGCGCTCGTCGCCGGCCCAGGCCACGAGCACTTCCAGCGCGGTAGCGTAACGGCGAGCGATATGCCGCTCCAGCGAGATCGTGCTCAGCAGTTCAGCGCCGGTTGGTACTATCCTCCACTCTGCCAGTAATGCGCCGAAGTCTGCCACGGTTCGAGTGCGTGCCAGTGCTCCGAAGTGTGCGGAGTCGAGGAGGCGACTTGCCAAGCCGTGCGCTCGCGTCGCAAGGTCGCCCCAGAAAGTCATCGCTCGTCTTCCTCGATGCGGCGAAGGATCTCGATGGCGAGACGTGGGCGCAGGGACTCGACGATGGCCCGCACGGTTGCATTGACGGTAGCGTAGCCGTCGGACGACTGCACGACGATCCCGGCGCCGATGTTGGGGTCCGAGGTTACAGTGAGTGGCCTGCTCTGCTGCGCCAATCCTGTCGTGAGTGGCTCGACCATCTCGGGCGGACAGCGGACGAGCACCTCCCCCGGCGGCAGGTAGCTCAGCGCCGCGCGCGCGGCCGCCACATGCCATTCCACCATCGCGGGATCGCGTCGCGCCACCCGCTCTTTGGCCAGGCGCTCTACCTCAGCTATCGCTGACTCCAACACTTGCTTTTGCGCCGTGAGCAGTCGGCTCCGGGCACGATGCTCGGCTTCGACCTCCTCGCGCTGATCCTCCACGGCCAACTCCCGCTCGCGACGCTCCAGCACTTCCTGCCGGCGCGATGCTAGCTCGCGCTCTCGCTCTCGGAGGATAGCAGCAGCACGACTCCGAGCGTCCTCCAGGATACGCTCGGCCTCCTGCTCCCCTTCGCGCTCCAGGCGTCTGAGGAGCGGTTCCGCTACCGGGTGCCTCGACTCAGCCGCCACGGAGGATGAGAAGGACGGCGACCACGAATCCCAGGATCACCATGGTTTCAGGTATGGCCACCAGGATTATGATCGTGCCGCTCAATTCCGGTTTCTCTGCCAGGGACGCCGCGCCAGCAGCCCCGATTCGTGACTGCGCCCACGCTGTCGCCAGGGCAGATATCGCCAGCACGAGCGCTGCGCTTATCGCGATCCACATGCTTGCCGTCATAGAAGGATCCTCAAGGTGGAGATCCGCCGGTAGCAGGAGTCCAGTGGGTGAAAGGCTGGTAGCTCTGGCCACCGGGCGCGTAGAACTTGCCGAAAAATTCGACGAAATGAAGCCGCAGGGCATGTATCGCTGGGCTGAACAAGCCGATGGCGAAGTTCACCAAGTGGAAAAGTAGAGCGAAAATGAAGCCGACGACCGCACCACCCATCGCACCAGCCAAGCGGTTGGCGACTGCAGCCAGCAGAACCGACGCTGTGCCGATAGCCATGATGCGGACGTACGAGAGAACGTTGCCTAACGTGGCCAGCAACTCGAGAGGCGCCAGAAAGCCTTCAAGGAGCACCAGGACGGGAAAGGCAACGAGGATCGCGAACGCAACGGGGGAAAAGACTTGCGCAGGCAGTACCTCGAAGGCGGCTAGCAGCGCCACCGCGATCAGAAGCACCATCAGCGCCGAGAGACCACGTCCCAGTGCCTCCCGCGGATGGCGTCTGGCGCTGATCGCTCCCGCGATCAGTCCGATGACGATGTGCGTGAGGCCTAGCCCAGCTGCGATGGCCAGGGCTGCCACTAGCGACTCTTCACGGTCCAAAAGGATCGGTTCCATCCCGAACCAGCGGTGGCCGAGGTCTCCGAAAAACTCGCCATACAGAAAACCGAAGGCTATGGCAAAGAGCGCGCACGGTCCGGCGATCTCAGCCAGCGAGCGCCAGACCGAGCCGGGCTTCGAGTAGCGATGGAGCAGCAACCCGCCCCCAGCCAGCAGCAGTCCGTATCCGATGTCACCCAGCATCATTCCGAACATCATCGGGAAGAAGACGGCTACGAACGGAGTGGGGTCTACGCTGCCGTAGCGCGGCAGTGGCAGTAGCCTAACGATTGCTTCGAATGGCTGGAAGAGACGTGGGTTCGAAAGCACGACTGGAGTGTCCTCGGCATGCCACTCCTCGCGGCTTGTTCTCTCGACCACCACCTCCGGTCCTAAGCGGTCTCTAAGCGAGCGGACCAGGTCCGGCAGAAGAGCTTCTGGCAACCACCCCTCTATGTCGAAAGCACGCGCCGTCACCCCGCAGCGCTGCGATGCATCCACCCGAGCCAGCCAGTCGTGAAGAGCGATGCGTGCCTCGATCAGCTCCGGGACCACAGCAGACAGTTTCCGGCGCTCCTCGGCTATTTCTTCCAGTTCCGCCGGGAGCTCACGCAGCCGTTGCAACATTCGTGGTACCGCATTGGTGAGTGGTTCGGCGGCATATTCCTGAGGGAGCGCCAACTCTGGCACTCGCGCAGAGCCGAGGCGTTCCTCCAGATTCGCGGCCAACTCTTTGGGGAGAACCAGCAGCAGTGCCAGATCGCCATCTGGCAGTGGGCGCACTGCACTCGCGAATTCCGGGCCAGCCGCTGTTCGAAACGCCTCGACCACATCATCCACCGCTTGGCGCCGGTCCGATGGCACGACCACCGCAAAGGCACTGAGTCGCCGACTCCTTGCTATCCGCTCGATGTCTGGACGGATCGCTTCTAGAAACACGCGGTAGCGCTCCAGAGTGGCACGCTCTTCCGCGAGCTTGCGGGCTCTTTCTCCCAGCGCTCTCGTGCGATCCCTGATTCGCCGCGCCATCCTGACCCAGCGCGGGCAATCGAGCTTTCGTCGCGTGGGGGCGATCCGTCGCAGGGCTGCTGGATCCAGTTGACTCAGTGCCTCCTCGATTTCGTCGAGAGCGCGCGAGACATAGCGCCGCTGCCGGGCGGTTCGCTCGTCTATCGTAGCGAGAAAAATGCCCGGACTGCGAGGGGCTTCGTCCATATGCAGCCTGCCGAAATCCTGCAGCGCGAGGAGAGTATCCTGAAGCAAGGTCCGTGGCCCGAGTATGCGCACTCGCGCCATCGGGATGATCATGGAGCCACCTCTGGCTGGACCGATCGGTGCACCCTCTCGTACTGGTCCGCGAGAAGTTTTTGTAGCACGTCCTCAGCTATGCTCGTCAACTGTCTCGCGTCGATCGCTGCCAGCTTGCCTGCCCGCTCCGTGGCGCTGGCCAGCGTCGCTTCGATCCGTCGCTTGCACTCCTCTCGATGCTTGCGCTCCAGCTCCTCGAGCTCCCGGCTGAGCTGCGACTCGAATTCGAGGCTTCGCCGTTCTGCTTCGCGCTCGGCGGCGGCCACGATTTGCGAGGCCTCGTTACGGGCTGCGGCTAACTTTTCTGCCACGGCACGCTCGGTGGCTAGGAGCGCATCCAGCGCGCTGGACGATCCGCTACCGATGGAATCGCCACCGTGGAGCGCCTCGGTGCCATGGCCCCTTTTGTCCCTCCTACCGGTAAGCTTCATACGAGCTGTGGCTGCACACGTTGCAGCCTAGTCTCTGCCGCAGTACAGGAAGCCAGAAAAGAACCGCTTCGGCGTCCGGCTTATCCCGACTCGAGGGGGGTGCTGCACCGCACCCGGCGTCGCGCTGAACAGCCGTTCGATTCGGTGCAGCGAAATATCGTAGCCAGTAGTCCGTGCTCGACCAAGTCGGCTGCTATTTGACCGATCACGGGGGCGAACTTGAAGCCGTGGCCAGCGCAAGCAGCTACCACTATCACCGAAGGTACCCCGGGCAACGGTCCGAGCACGAAGTGTCCGTCCGGCGTGTTGGTAAAAAGGCAGATACTTCCGCGCAGTAGAGGACCACAGGCATCGGGAAAGTAGCGAGCCAAGCCCTCGCGGAGCACCTGTTCGTCTTCTGCGGAGAAGCGCCGCTCCATCGTTTCCGGGTCGACCTTCTCTCCCCGGTGGTGGTATTTCCCGAGCTTGAAGCCGGGGACGCTGTGCTCGGGGAAGCCGTAGTAGATCCCTGCGCCGCTGTCCAGGATAAATACGGGGAAGCGTCGCGGTTGGAAGAGATCGGGGTTCTGCACCCCGAACCAAGCTACCGCTTGCCGTTCGGGAACGAGGACACCGGCCAGCTGCGGAAGCAGCCTAGCAGTCCACGGCCCAGCGCAAACGACGGCTCGGCGCGCTCGCAGTGTGACGTTCCCGGTACGCAGCGTGACTCCGTGCTGATCCGGTTCGATGGTCGTGGCTGCTGTCCCTACCCTGATTTCAGCGCCCAGCGCTCCCGCCAACGCAGCGTGGGCGGCCGTACAGCGTTCGGGAACCAGGAAACCGCCATCCGGCTGGAAGACCGCCTGGAAGTCGGATGGGACGTCGAAAGCAGGGAAACGCTTTGCCACGGCGTTGCCGTCCAGTACTTCGTGGGCTAGGGAGTGGGCTCGGCAGGAGCGTAGCGCTCCTTCCACGACTCGACTTCCCGGCGGACCGAGATCCAGTGAACCCGTAATCGTAAGTAGCTGCTCGCCGCTCGCGCGCTCCAGTTCGCGCCACAGCTGGAAGGCTCGATGCAGCAGCGGCACGTAGGATGGGTGCTCGAAATAGGCCAGCCTTATGATACGACTCAACCCGTGCGACGATCCCAGTTCGTTAGGTATGGAGTAACGTTCGAGGGCTACAACCTTCAGGCCACGGCGCGCCAAGTGGTAGGAAACGGCGCTCCCCATGGCCCCCATGCCGATCACTGCTGCGTCGTACATGGACTTTCTCTCCCTGGTGGCTAGAAACGTGGAAAATGCGCTGCTCGTCCTGTGACGGAAGGCACTCGAAGACGTCTCCATAATTGTGACCTTACAGCTTCAACCTCCCGATCTCCCCCTGTCGGCCTCCGAGTTGTCGCAGGAACGCTGGCTCCTGAGCGGTACGTTCGCTGCGTCCATGGAGAACTTGGCGCGCCTTACTTCCGATGTCATGCGAGCGCCAGCCGCGCTGGTGGCCCTCGTGGGCGAGGACCGCCGTTCCTTCGCGGCTGGGAGTCACTGGCTGGAGTGGTTCGCGCACGATTCAGGAGCTCTCGTCCGGGCTGGCATTTTGAGGCGCACAGTCGATGCTGGTGGAACGTTAGCGTTCGAGGACGCGCGCCAGAGCGACGACCCGGAACTGAGAGCCGCAGCGGCGGAGTTGAGTCTGGTGAGCATGGCGGTCACGACGATAGCGGCTCCCGATGCTACTGTCTTGGGGCTGCTGGCCGTCTTGGATCACGAGCCGCGAAACTGGAGTTCCACCGAGTTGGAACTCCTGCAGCGTTTAGCGCGCACGGCGGCCAGCGAGATCTACCTGCGGCGCTTGTTGTCGGAGCGAGAACTGCGGGAGCAGAAGTATCGCTATGACGCACTTCACGATCCGCTCACTGGGCTTCCCAATCGGGCGCTGTTCATGAAGCGGCTGGCCGATGCCACTCAGCGTGCCCGGCGCGGTGAGGACGCGATGTTCGCCGTGCTCTTCCTCGATCTCGATGGCTTCAAACTGGTCAACGACTCGATGGGCCATCACGTCGGCGACCAGTTGCTTGCAATGGTAGCGCGGCGGTTGGAGGGTTGCATACGTGGTGGAGATCTAGTGGCTCGCTTGGGCGGTGACGAATTCGCGATCTTGCTGGAACGGGTTACCGATGCCCGCGACTGCGCGGTGGTGGCGGAACGGGTGCTGGAAGCCATGGCAAAACCCGTGGATATAGGCGGGTACGAGCACACTAGTTCCTGCAGTATCGGGATAGCGTTGGGCGGCGGCCCACAAGATCAGCCCGAGTACGTCTTACGGAGTGCCGATATCGCCATGTATCGCGCCAAGAGCGCCGGACGCGGCCGCTACGAACTGTTCGACCGCGCCATGCACGCCGAGGCGCTAGCCAGGTTGCAAATGGAATCGGACCTCAGGCACGCCTTCGACCGGGAGGAGTTCGCACTGGAGTACCAGCCGATCGTTTCGCTGAGCGACGGTCGGATAGCAGGTGTGGAGGCCTTAGTGCGCTGGCGCCATTTCGAGCGCGGTGAGATTTCGCCGGCGGTGTT
>DATMBI010000252.1:0-5074 GCA_035559375.1 Gemmatimonadaceae bacterium
AAGGCACCGCCACTGAATGGCGACGTCGGATCCACGGCCAGTACGCCGACCTCCAACCCTGCCGTGCGGTAATACTCGATCAAGCGGCTCGCCAGCGTGCTCTTTCCGGCTCCAGGCGGCCCCGTAAGGCCGATTCGGCGCGCCCGCCCAGTGCGCGGGTGCAGAGCCGCCAAAACTTCCTCGAAGCCCGGAGACTGGTTCTCGACCAGAGACACGACTCTAGCCAGCGCCGGTGACTTGCGGGCGGCGAACGCTTCCAGGAGCCGCGGCAGCCATGCACGAGGAGGTGAGGAGGTGCTGGTCATTTGCGAACTGGCAAGACAATTCCCTGCGACTGCTCAGTCGCACTCTCCGCTCCGGGGGCGGGCAGTTCCCCACGAGGCTCGTCGTGCTCGTCCCTGATATCCCCTACCAATTCCTCGAGCAAGTCCTCCAGTGTAACGATCCCCTGCACCGTTCCTGACTCGTCCCTCACAACCGCCAGGTGCTTGCGTTCCTGCAACATTCGGAACAGCAGTTCTTTGCACGTAGCGTTAGGGCTAGCGAAGGCCACGGGACGAAGCGGCAATTGCGGAGCCGATGGATCTTTCAAGATGTCGAATACGTAGACCATCCCGACGATATTGTCCAGACTTCCACTGTAAACTGGCACTCTAGAATAGTTCGCCTGTGCCACCGAGCGCACCACCTCTGCTAACGGCTGGTCGACATCCACTGCGAAGATCTGCGAGCGCGGGGTGAGCACGTCCCTCACCCGCTTGCCACCGAACTCGGCAACTCCGCTAATGATCTCGATCTCGGTGCGCTCGCCGACACCCTCGAGTTCGCCCTCTCGCAACAGCTCCTGCAGTGTGTTCTCGGGCAGCGTACGAGATCTCTCCCTTCCGGAACCGAGCGATCTGCTCAAGTAAAGCAATGGGCTGAGGAGTCCAGCGGCGACCTTGAGCGGTGGAAAGAGCAGCGGCATCAGCTGCATCGGCCAGCGCCGCGCTACGGCGCGAGGTACGATCTGCCCCAGAACGACGAGCGCCACGAGGTAGGAGACAGTGAACAGAATGCCGGCAACCGGATCTCGCCTCGCGAACTGACCCAGCATGAGCCCGCTCGCAAATACCGCCAGGGAAGCCGCCGTAGACGCGCCCATCAGTAGCCGCTGGGGGCGTTCCAGGTACAGCAGCCCACCACGCGACCCGCTGAGCTCTTCCTCGACCCAGTGTCTCAACCAGATGCGACTCAACGACCGCACAGCGGTGGCTGCCGCGGTAAACCAGGCACTGCACAGCAGGAGCAATACCAGGGCCAGCGTCATGCCGCATTCTCTCGGCCCGCATCGAGCCGCTCGAAATAGACTCTCCGCACTCGGCGCCGCTCCACGCGCTCCACCACCACACGGAAACCGTCTATGCGGAATTCCTCGCCAGCGCGCGGCACACGACCGAGCCGTTCGTAGACCAGGCCGCCAACCGTAGCCACGTCCTCTCGTTCGAAGTCGTGCTGTAGTAGCTCGGAGAGTTCCTTCAGGGTAACGCGGGCCGAGACCCAAAACCGGCGCCCTTCTTCCTGAACGATGCTGGGTTCCTCTACATCGTACTCGTCCCTGATGTCCCCGACGATCTCCTCCAGCACATCCTCGATCGTCACTAGACCAGCAGTGCCCCCGTACTCGTCCACCACGATGGCAATGTGCGTACCGCTATTGCGGAAATCGCGCAGCTGTTGGTCGGCTCTCTTGGAGCCAGGAATGAAGACAGCTGGTCTGACGAGCGAGGTCCAGCCACCCGGCGGCTCTCTCCGCTCCAGCACCGCTGGAAGAAGATCCTTGGCGTAGAGTATCCCGACGATATTGTCGATGGTGCCAGCGTATACCGGAAGGCGCGAGTGCTCGGCTCGCCGTACCTGTTCGACGACTTCAGCCCATGTGGACTCGCGATCCAGAGCCACTATATCGACGCGCGGTACCATGATATCGTGCACTTCCGTCTCTGACAGCCGGAAGACGCCGTTCAGCAGCGCGCGTCCTTCCGCGCCTCCATCGCGGCTGCCCTCGATTTCCGCACCTACCATGTCCATGAACTGTCGGGCGGTGACCAAACGCTCCTCCTCGACGGTCTGATCGCGAGGAAGAACGCTGTCCAGCCGGCGCTGCAAGCGATCGCCCAGGGCAACGAGGGGTGCTGCGACGATCTCCTGCAGCCTAACGAAACGCACAAGCTTCAGCGCCAAGGCTGCCCCTCCGCTATCGCCCACGCCACGCGCTATCGCATCGGCCGCACCCACCACGAGGAGACTGAACGCAATGAGCACGACCCATGTCGGCTCGGCAATTCCGCCCGAGCCGTTCAGTGCGATATCCGCCGCGACGGCCGCGGCGAAGCCGGCACCCAGCTGGCACGAGAGCTTGGTGAAGCCGAGCGCCCGATGTATCCGGTCGTGGCGCTCCCTGATCTCCTCGAGGCCTCGAGGCGTTTCCGGGAGTGCCGTCGCAGCCACGAGCGCGGAGTCGGCGGCAGCGGCAGTCACCGCCGCTACGAGAAACACCACGGCAACCGTGAATGCGAGAGCTGCGATCATCGGCGCGTCAACAACCGACCGGACGCCGCCAATAGCTCTTCTTGGCGCCGCCACATGGGACTGTCTTCGCGACCAACCCCTTCCGGATGGTCGTAACCCAACACATGCAGGACCCCGTGAACCAAGACGCGCGCCAGCTCCTCCCTGACTGGCACACCGCGCCCTCGCGCGTTGGCGCGCACGACCTCGGGAGCTATATAGACATCGCCCACAACCCGGGGCTCCTTGGTAGGGCTCCGCAGAGAAAAGGCAATCACGTCGGTCGCTCCCCGCCGGCCAAGATAGGTCCGGTTCAGTCGGGCGATGCCGCGCCGATCTACGAGCGCGATCGACAGAAACGCGCGGTGCACCCCTTCGCTGCGCAGGACGTAGGCAACCAATCGCTCTAGTTCCGCTCGACTCAGGGGAACCCGAATACTCGCAGGCTCGGAATCCACAGCGATCTCAAGGTCCCTGGTCGCTGGCATAAGCCCTGATGATGTCCCGCACCAAGCGGTGGCGTATCACGTCGACGTCGCTGAAGTAGTGAAATGCTATTCCGTCTATGCCGGTGAGAATTCGCTCGATCTGGATCAGCCCCGACTCCTCGCGACGCGGCAAGTCGATCTGCGTCTTATCACCGGTTATTACGGTGCGCGAGTTAACGCCCAAGCGCGTGAGAAACATTTTCATCTGCGCGGTCGTGGCGTTCTGTGCTTCGTCTAGGATGACGAAGGCGTCGCTCAAAGTGCGCCCCCTCATGTAGGCCAGCGGCGCGATCTCGATGATGCGCATTTCGAGCGCTCGCTGCATGCGCTCAGCGGGCATCATGTCCTCGAGCGCGTCGTACAGCGGACGCAGGTACGGATCGACCTTGGCTTGCATGTCGCCGGGAAGAAAACCCAGACTTTCGCCAGCCTCGACCGCCGGCCTAGCCAGGATTATCCTGCGCACCCGCTTGCGCATGAGGTTGTCTACAGCGGCGGCCACCGCAAGATAGGTCTTTCCAGTACCGGCAGGGCCGATCCCGACCACTATTTCGTGCTCGGCTATGAGCCTGAGGTACTCCGCCTGGCCAGGTGTTTTGGGCTGAATGATCTTCCGCACCCCGGGAAGAACGATTCCCTCCCTTGCATCACCGCCCTCCCGCTCGATCTCCAAACTCATGCGCAGCACGTCGTCGGAATCGAGCTGCAGTCGTTGGCGCGCGACCTCGACCATGCGCCGTGCTACCGCGAGTGCGCGATCCACAGCCTCGCGGCTTCCACTCAAAGTGAGCGTATCGCCACGCAGCGAGACCCGGGCACCGGTGCGCCTCGACAGCTCCACCAAGTTCGCATCGTGCACACCGGCTAGGACGAGCGGATCCGCACCTTCGACGCTGATGCGCTCCGTCACTACCTGCTGGGTCAACGAGGAGGGATCGCTCACCTGATCACGATGTGAAGAGCCGCCAGTTCGGCTTCGCTCACCGGAATCGGTGCCCCCTCGAAGAGGGCCCGCGCAGCAGTGGTTTTGGGGAATGCGATCACATCCCGCAAGGAAGTGGCTCCAGCCAGAAGCATCGCGATGCGGTCGAAGCCGAGAGCGAACCCCCCGTGGGGAGGAGCACCCTGCGACAGCGCCTCCAGCAAAAAGCCGAACCGGCGCGCTTGTTCTTCGCGCGAGATACCTAAGATGCTGAAGACACTCGCCTGGAGCGCAGGCTCGGTAATCCGAATCGAGCCTGAACCCAATTCGTTTCCGTTGTAGACGACGTCGTAATGCAGAGCACGGCAGCGATCGGGATCGGTCTCCAGGAAAGCGATATCTTCCGGATGGGGCGACGTAAACGGATGGTGCGCGAAAACGCGGGCTCCCGTCTCGGGATCGATCTCGAACAACGGAAAATCCACTATCCAACAGAAGGCGTGATCGCGAACTGGATCCACATACTGTCGCTTTATGATTTCCGACCTCACGGCGGCCAGGGCGGTTGCCGCCACCCGTTCCGGCTCTGCTACTCCGAGAAACAGCTCGCCGTCGGAGCCAGAGAACTGGGTACCGAAGTGCGTTCCGAGCGCTCTGGCCCCCTGCCCCTCCCACCTACCGGAAGCATAGCGCGCCCACAACAAGCTGCGAGCCCCTGACCCACGAGCAACCTCCGCGAGAGCATCTAGCCCGCGCCGCGAGACCTCCATAGCGGGCACGAACTTCAGTCCGCGCAGACGGCTGCCGTCCCGAATAGCAGACTGGAGGAACTCGGCGCCATCGGTGCCAACCAATCCAGTGTAGTCCTCTATGGAGAGGTCGTAGCGAAGGTCCGGCTTGTCGCTCCCATAACGAGCAATGGCCTCACCCCAAGAAAGGCGCGGAAACGGTGCCTCGATGCTGACTCCCGCTTCATCCCACAGAGCCACCAAGACGGCTTCGACGGCTGCCAGCACATCGTCCTGTGTAACGAAGCTCGCCTCGATATCTATCTGAGTGAACTCAGGCTGCCTATCGGCGCGTAGATCCTCGTCTCGGAAGCAGCGCGCCACTT
>DATMBI010000253.1:0-8300 GCA_035559375.1 Gemmatimonadaceae bacterium
GCGTCGCGGCCAGGAGGTCGCAGGCTCGCGGCGGTCGCAGGAGGAAACGGGCGCACCCGGGCTGTCTCAGGCGTCCGGTCGCGTGTGAAGCGAGTCCTATTGCTTGGCGGTACCGGGTTCATAGGCTCCGCTGTGCTGAACCGGTTGCGCCAGCGAAAGGACGTTCGCGTGATGATGCTGGCGCACGCGAACGTGAACTACCGTGAATTGGAGGATGTCAATCTCGTCGTTGGGAGCCTTACGAGTTTTGATCTTTCGTGGATTGATATCTTCGAACCGGATACCATCCTCCACCTGGCTCGGCTTGGGGGGCGATTCTCAGCGGCCAGACGACTGGCAGCGACTCGGGGCTGGTTCGCGAACCGACGCCTTATCGCGAAGCTCGTGCGACTGAAGTCTCCTCCTCGGGTGGTGTACGTTTCCGGCACGTTGGTTTACGGCGACCGTGGAGAACAGTGGACGGATGAGCGGTCGCCGATCCTCCCAGCAGCGTATGCCCGTCAGTACATTGTGGCGGAGCGACCGTGGATGGCCGCCCAGCGTACCGGCGAGCTTCCCGTCATCATGGTGCGCCCACCCTGGGTGGTCGGGTCAGCGTCGTGGTTTGCGACATACTACGCGCGGGTGTTAGCCGTGGAGGGTGAGGTGCCCTGCTACGGGGAGGGCGCGAACTGGATGACGTTCGTTGATCTGGATGATTGCGCCGGTCTCATTCTGCACGTTGCGGAGCGGGGAACGTCAGGTCAGTCCTACAATCTCCTGGCCCCGGGTCAGCATGCGCGGCAGCGGGATTTTGCACAGCTGCTCGCGACCCTGGCAGGGACAAGCGTGGCGTTCATTGATCGGCGGACGCTGCATCGCCGACTCGAGACGGGGGCTGCTGAGGCACTTGCCACGTCGGCCCGGGTAACAACCATTCATGCGGATGTGTTGCAGAGCTACCCGTTCCACCATCCGAACTGGGAGGTGTTCGTGGAGCGACACCTGTCTGACTGCCTGAAGTCCCGTAGTGAATCGCCGACTGTCAGTTTCACCCTTGGTGTGAGCTAAGTTCGGCCGGACTTCGCGCGACGCCGTCGAACCCTGGTTGAGCTGGACCCGGGATCCCGCGAGCGTGCGAGTGTCTGTTCCATGGCCGGTCACGATCCAGGAGTGCGAGCTGAGGTTGGAGTGTTGACGCCGGACGCTCCGCTCCGGGTTCGTCCGTTAGGACCTGCCGTCGGGTTTAGCAGCCTCGAACAACAGCTCACGACATACGTTTGTTACGCGCATGTGTTTGGTGATGCGCTCACGTTCGAGGAGCTCGTGTCCCGCAGTGGTCACCCTCCCGAGCGCGTTCGCGCGACCCTCGACACGCTGGTTCGCTCGGGGGGCGTGGCGGAGGAAGACGGCTTTTACTTGCTGCCTGGGCGCTCCGGGGCGGACCACGTCACGCGACGAGCGGCGCGGCAAGCGCTGGCGGAGCAGATTCTGGCCGAGAACCGCCGGTTCCTGACGATGGTGAGCGGCCTGCCCTTCGTGCGGGTGGTGGCCGTTTCGGGCTCGGTGGCTGTGGGGAACCCGATACCGACCGGTGAGCGCGCACCGGATTGCGACCTCTTCATCATCACGGCCGACCACAGTCTCCACATCGTTCGGCTCGTCGTCCGGCTGCTGGCCAGAATCGGGGAGCGCCTGCCGTGGTTGGGGCTCGTTTCTGGTACGCATCGGCCTTGTGCGAACTATTTCCTCGAGGAATCGGTTGCCGAAATCGAGAATGAGTCTTTGTACACGGCAACGGAAGCCATGTTGGTGCGCGTGCTCAAAGGCCACGACGCCTACCAGGCATTCTTGCGGCGCAATCCGTGGATCGGCCGCTACTATGCTGCGGCTTCACCGGCGCCGATTGAGGACGTCAACGGGCGTCTCGGGAGATCGAACCGAATCCTCGCGCTCGTCAAGCGAACGGTGAACCTTGCGTGTTTCGCCGTGCTCGCTGCCAGATTGGGGCTGAGAACTGTTCTGCTCGGTGTTCCGTTCTCCTATTCGGTCAAGCCGAACCTTCAACGCGACGTTTCGTTGCGGCGCGCGCGACCGGCAGCCGGAGGCTACCAGGCGCTCGTGCGAAAGCGATTTGCCGAGCTCTACCGCGCTCATTTCAGCCACCATTGCTCGGAAGAGTACCTGGAGTATCTGTTCCCGCGGACTCGCGACAACGGGATCATGTTTAACGGACGACTCTTCGAACCTTCCGCTCAACTGTCGCTCAGTCACTATGACGGATTACTACCGACGGGTCGCTGAGTACTTCGATCAGGATGCGCCCGAGTTCGACGAGCGGTACTGGCGGAATCCCATCCTTCAGCGCATCCGTCAAGCGTTTCGGGAAGAAGTCAAGCGCCACCGATTCACGACCGCGCTGGAGCTTGGGTGTGGCACCGGCCTCGATCTCTGTCACTTCGCCCAGCTCTATCCGGATCGCCACTTGTTTGGCTTGGACGTTGCTCCAAAGATGGTGCAGCTTGCCCAGGCCAGGGTTGCCGAGCGCGGCCTGACGAATGTGAGCGTGGCCGAAGGGTCAGTCGAAGAGATCGAGCGGCGATTTCCGGGCCGGCGCTTCGATCTCGTGTACGTGTTCTTTGGCGCCCTTAACACGGTTCAGAGTCTTTCGCGGGCCGCGGACATACTCTACGGCGTGACTTCCCCCGGTGCGGTCCTGGTTCTTTCGGTGGTGAATCGCTGGTATCTGGCCGAGATGCTGATCGATCTGGTGCGGGGGCGGTTCAGCCGGGTATCGCGGCGGCTCGGGCCCACCTGGGGTGGCTACAGCCCGACGAGGTACTTGGACACGCGCTGTTACAGTTCGCGGGACATGGAGGCAGCCTTTGGTCGCGGAGGGGTACTTCTGCGTCGCCGGGGGTTCTCAGTCCTTTACCCTGCGTGGTATCGCGCGCACTGGCTGCCGCGGCTTCGTCGCGTGGGTCGGTGGCTGTGGGCGGCCGATCGAGTGCTGAATGCCACGCCCCTTCGCGGTCTCGGTGAATACGCGCTTTACAGCTTCCGCTCTAGCAGCGGCTTGGCGAACCATCTCCCCGCGTGAAGTTTCCATAACTCCTTCCAGAAGCCCAGGCTACCGTGCCGTGCGCTGAGCGACCTGGGTCTGAATCCACTGGTAGGTTTGCGCCAGTCCGTCGCGAAGGCTGACTTGAGGGCGCCAGCCAGTAGATTGGATCCGGTCGTGTTTGAAGTTCCTGGAGCGAACTCCGACAGGACCAGGAACATACCGCACCTTGAACTCCTTCCCGGACACATCACGCACGATGTCGACCAGTTCGCTCACCGCGATGCGCTCGGGCGACCCTATGTTTGTTGGGTCGGTGATCCCGGACGTCACCAGCGAGCGGATTCCAGCGATCAAGTCGTCGATGTAAATGTACGATCGCACGGCGGTCCCGTCGCCCCATACTTCGATCGAACCGCCGGGTTCGACCTCTGCCACCTTGCGACAAATAGCGGCCGGGGCCTTTTCTCTCCCGCCTGTCCAGGTGCCCTCAGGCCCATAGCAGTTCTGGAAGCGGCCGATGTGGACAGCCAAGCCATAGCGACGGGCGTAAGCGGCGATTGCTCGTTCGGCGTAGAGTTTCTCCCATCCATACTCGTTGTCCGGGAGTGCTGGATAGGCGGCCTCTTCAGACACATCCGGCTCGTTCGGCGCCATGTCGCGGTAGACGCACACGGATGATGAGAAGAAGTAGCTCGGTACTCCTGTCGTGGCTGCTGCATGCAATACGTTGAGATTAATGAGCGCGTTGTTCCGCAGCACTTCGCACTCGGCGCTGTGGATGAACCCGACACCTCCCATGTCCGCTGCAAGTTGGTAGACCTCGTCGAACGAGGAGGCCCCAACTGGTGGTTGCAGCGCCTGCATGCAGTTCGCCTCGAGCCTGAGGTCGAGAACCATGAAGTCATTGGATGTCGAAGGACCGAACTCGGGTTGCCTCAGATCTACGCCACGCACCCAGTATCCTTCCATCCGCAGTCGCCTCACGAGGTGGTTTCCAATGAATCCCCCGGCTCCACAAACGAGCGCGTACTTCGACGCGGACATAATGGACCAAAATCTGACTGCTTGCGGCCCGCGTCAATGCATTCGTATCTGTGTAGTATGGTAGAGACCATCCAGAACGCTCGGCTGAGCGGTCGCTGCGGAGGAGAACCTCGTTCAAGTGGAAGCCGGAGGGTGCCTGGGGACGAGCCATGGCCGCCGCCCTTGTGCTTGGCCGAGGGAAGCGTATGCGGCCTGGCTGTGTCCGAGCCGTTGGCTCGCTGGCAGCGATCCGTTCTCCCTTGAAGGCATTCACTCGAGTATTCGCGCTGGTGCCAGACTGCCACACGGCCGGCCGGTATTCACGAGTGTGGCGACGCCACTTCTACGGTGGGCTACAGGCGGCCTTGCCGACTGTCATACTACCGGAGGCGGTCGATTTCGAATGGGCCCGTCCGGCGCATTCGCCCCCGGGATCCTCGTCCGATCGGACCACCGCTTCCGAGAGGCTCTGGGCACAAATCCGGGGGGCGAACGAGCGGACGGAACTCGACGCCGTCATCTCGTACTGTTTCGACTCCGACATCGATCCGACATTAGTCAGGCGCACGGTTGAGCTGGGCGTTCCGTGGATCAACTTCTTCTGCGACAGCATCTACGCTCTGGATCGCGTCCAGGAGCTTGCACGGATCACGTCGCTGAACTGGTTTCCGGAACGAGCGGCGGTTCCGCAGTATCGCGCGCTGGGCCGGCCGTTTCTCTGCCGACCGTATGCCTTGAACATCGGCGAGCTTCCCGAGGCCGTCTGCGAGACGGCCAGTTATCGACTCGGCTTTGTCGGTGCGCCGACCGGTAATCGCGTCCTCCGGCTGGCCGCCCTCGCGCTACTCGGATGCTGGACGGAGGTCCGAGGCGAGGGGTGGCAGCCGACGCCTCCCACGCCCGTCCGGGCAGTCCTGCGGCGGTCGCGGGCACGGCGAGATCGGAGGGCTGTGGGTCGGCTTGGTGAGCGCGTGGTGATGCGTCTTCTCAAACCGGTCGTGCGCGGCGGAGCAAGACCGCTCGCCGACGACGAGGTAGTTCCGTTTCTCAAGCGGTGTCGCGTGGTGCTGGGCCTCAACGAGGGTCGTGATCTGCAAGGAGTCTACCGAAGCTACCTGAAGCTTCGTGACATCGAATTCCCGGGCCATGGTTGTTGTTATCTCACGCAGCATAACGAGGATGTCGAAGGGGCGTTCGACATCGGTCGAGAAGTGCTGACCTTTCGAGATGCGTCGGAGGCGGCGTCGTTGGTCAGGCGGTGCGTTCGCCATCCGGACGAGGCCCGAGCAATCGGGTGCGCAGGCCGCAAGCGCGTGCAGGCCGAACATGGCTGGGCCGTGCGGCTCATGGAGCTGGCGAAGGCCCTGTAATGCGGATTGTCGTGGTCTCCCCCCGCTTGCCGACACGGGCGATGCCAATGCGTGGCGTGTCGCGGGACGAGCAGTTACAGCTCTTTGCTGGGGCTGGACACGAAGTTCGCGGGGTCGTCCCGCTTCCCTGGTCGCCAAGGCGCTGGCTCACGCGTGCGAGGATCCCTGACGAAGAGCGCGACGGTGCCGTAACGGTGACGCATCCCCGCTACCCGCGCCTTCCGCGGTTCCCGGGTGGTCTTATGACTATCGCTGAGCGTGGCCTCTTTGCCCGAGCGGCGGCCGCCGCGCTCGGTCGTGAATGGGGAGCGCCCGACGTCGTACTCGCGCAGTCTGCCACGTTGCCCGGCGGACTCCTGGGGCGGATTCGGGCCGCGGCCTTTGTCGTGGCTATTCACGACCACGAACTCTATGAATGGGCCCGACAGAGCCGTGTCTCTCGGGTCGCGATCGCTCGGACGTTGCGGCGCGCTGACTGCGCTGTCTACGTGTCGGCGGCACTCCAGCGCGAGGGGATCAGTCTCGCCGGGCCGCACAGAAGCACAGTGATCCCGATCGGGATCGAGATCTATCAGGACCTAGTTGCTGCCCCGCCATCCCTTTTCACGGTCTGCACCGTCGCGCGTCTGGTCCGTCGCAAGCGAATTGACCACTTGATCCGTGCGTTCGCCCGATTGCTGGCGGCGGGCACTGATGCCCGGCTCGTGATCGTCGGCGACGGTCCGGAACGCGCGGCGCTCAGCAAGCTGGTGCGGATGCTTGGGATTGATTCGAAGGTGGAAATGACCGGCGCTCTCGATGCGAGAAAAGCTAGGGAGATGATCGCACGCTCCAGCGTGATGGCTTTGCCAAGTGTGCTTGAGTCACTGGGGGCCGTATACCTGGAAGCCATGTCACTGGGTGTCCCGACCGTCGGCACCAGAGGGGAAGGCATTGAGGACTACGTTGAACACGGTGTGAGTGGGATACTGGTCCCGCCTAACGATGAAGACGCGCTGCTCGTTGAGTTGCGAGCGCTCGCCGATAGTCCCGAGCGCGCAAGGCGAATCGGGGAAGGGGGGCGGCGGAGGTTCATGGGTGGAGAGTTCTCGTGGAGAGCGAACACGGAGGCCTACCTGGCCCTTTTTCACGAACTCACGAGTGGTCGGAGTGCGGGCAGAACCTGATGGACTGGGCGCACACTCCAGACTTCTTCCTCGTCGGTGTTCCAAACGCGGGGGCGACGTCATTCCACCATGGCTTGGCTCAGCATCCACAGATATGAGCCCGATAAGGAGCCGACGTTTTTCGCCGCAGGGGACCTGATGCGAACCGAATGGTTTCGCCTTCGCAGGAGCGCGATCGTCCAGCTCTCAAGGCATATCTGGCAGGGCTACGATTTACGTCCCGCATCTCTGTGCATCACGGAGTGGAGTGACTACCTGGAGTTGTTTCGTGAGGTTCGAAAAGAGCTCCGCAACCCCACCCAAGCACCTCGATGCAAGGTGTCTTCACCTTCTTGGGCGTCGATCGCGATCATCCACTCTACACGTCTATCCGACACAACGAAACCGTCGTTCCTCGATCTCGTTTGCCGCATGATATCAAGAAGACCGTATTCCGTGGCCGATCTCCCGTTGGGTGGCTGCCGCAACGCACACGGCGCGGGCCTCGATCCGTGTACTGCCGGAGGCGAGGAAGCTTCACTTTGAATCCGCAGGACTGCCAGATGGTCATTGAGCACTACCGCGAGGAGATTCTTGAAGCCGCCGAGCTTGTCGGTCGGGATCTCACCGCTTAGTTGCGATAGCCGCGCTTATGGTAGCCCTCCCCTGTGCCGGCGCCACTCTATGGGCGCCGGAAGGGCTGTGCCACGCACACCGCCTGATCCGCAATAGCGGCGAGCCCGGCGACGCGAAGCATGCGGTGCTCGATGGCGCGCAGCGTCGCAATCGTGCGCGGACCGGGCATGAAGCCGCTCTGGAATGGAGGCGTTACCACGAGCAGCGGTGCCAAACGAACGATTCTGACCACTCCGGAGAGCAACCGATGAATGCGCTGAGGAGAGCGCAGCCGCATCAGCATCTGTTCTCCCCGAATGCTGACGGGCACTCGCCCTCCCCACCGTGCAACTGCGCGCCTGGGTCGTAGCCGGAGGAGGTGATAGAGGCTCTCAGCTACGCAAGAAGGTGTGAGGTGCGCAATAACCATCACGCCGTCGGGTGTCAGCATTCCGGCAAGCACACGGTGCGCCTGGACGAACGCACGATCATCGAGGTATGCGAAGCCCCCCGTCGTGGAGAACACCAGGTCGAAGCGTCGTCCGTCCAACGAGCTTGGGCTGAGTTCTTCGGCGCGCCCGTGCCACAGCTCGAGGCGCCCGTCGGCCAGATCACGTGCGCAGCGCGCTGCCGCAGCCCGTAGCATTCCGGCCGAGCCGTCACATCCGACGGCGTTCCAGCCTCGAGCGAGAAACCGTGCGAGGTCATCCCCGGCGCCGCAGTGGAAGTCCAGCACCCACGCTTCCCTGGCGCCAGGCGGCGGCATGACGTCGTCTACTACCTCATGCAGCAGTTCCTTACCGAGCGCATACACCGGATTCGCTTTTCCGAGCATTCCATAGTCTTCCGCCCAAGCATCCCAACCCGACACGGCAGGGGCCGGCGTGGGCGTGGGTCGGTAGCGTTGGTAGCTCATGCAGGTGGGCTACCGCATCGGTGCCGGATCGTCCAGCCGGCCGTCACGCAATGGAGACCTTCTGAGACTCGCGGCCGTGGCGGTATACTACCCTCTCTCTGAGACGCCTGGTCGTTCCCCAGTCCGGACCCTGTTCGTCCGAGGCCGATCTGGCAGACTCTGACCAACGAACTCCACGAAAGAGAGCG
>DATMBI010000254.1:0-7688 GCA_035559375.1 Gemmatimonadaceae bacterium
ATACCGTCCCTGCCGTTACAGGGGCCGGCTCGTTTCAGTCTGCGCAGTAAGCAGGCAGGAGAATATGAACGAGCACGTCACTCTGCTAGGTTTCCTGCACGGTAAGCGGGTTTGGCACCAAGGGAGAAAGTTCGATGAGCACGACGATAAAGCCTGAAACCGCCGCGGCGAAGGCGACCGAGACGCTAGAAGTCAAGGACAATCGCACGGGTCGCACTTACACCATACCGATTGTGGACGGAGCGATTCGGGCTACGGATTTACGGCAGATCAAGGTTTCTGAAGACGACTTCGGCTTGCTGAGCTACGACCCGGGTTTCATGAACACGGCGTCGTGCCGGAGCGCTATTACGTACATAGACGGGGACCGAGGAATCTTACGTTATCGAGGTTATCCGATCGAGCAGCTCGCCGAGAAGGCTAGCTTCCTCGAGGTGGCTTACCTGCTGCGCCACGGTGAGCTGCCCACACAGGAGCAGTACGATCGTTGGGTGCACGACATCACGTACCACACCTACGTGCACGAGAACATCAAGCGCTTCCTCGAAGGTTTCCGCTACGACGCCCATCCGATGTCGATGCTGGCCAGCGTAGTGGCGGCGATGTCGGCGTTCTACCCCGAGGCCAAACTGATATTCGACGAACGCCAGCGCTACATATCCATCATCAGGTTGCTGGCCAAGATGCCCACGCTGGCGGCTTTCTGCTACCGGCATTCCAAGGGCCTGCCCTTCGTGTACCCTGACAACGACCTTTCGTACTGCGCCAATTTCCTTTCCATGATCGCCCGGATGAGCGAGGCGAAGTACGAGGCACATCCGGTGTTCGTGCGTGCCATAGAGGTTCTGTTCATCCTGCATGCGGATCACGAGCAGAACTGCTCCACCAACGCTGTTCGTTCAGTGGGTTCGTCGCATGTAGATCCCTTCAGCGCCGTAGCGGCAGGGATCACGGCGCTGTACGGTCCGCTCCACGGCGGAGCTAACGAGCAGGTGCTGCGCATGATCGAGGCTATCGGTCATCCGCGCAACGTCCCTGCCTTCATAGAGGAGGTGAAGTCGGGCAAGGGCCAGCGCCTGATGGGCTTCGGGCACCGCGTTTACAAGAGCTACGATCCCCGGGCGCGGATCGTGAAGCAGCTCGCGTATCAAGTGTTCGAGGTCACGGGAATGGACAAAGACCTCGAGATCGCGTTGGAGTTGGAGCGAATCGCGCTGGCGGACGACTACTTCGTCTCGCGCAAGCTGTACCCCAATGTGGACTTTTACACGGGGCTCATCTACAGAGCGATGAAGTTTCCTACGGACTATTTCACGGTCCTCTTCGCAGTGGCGCGGACGGCGGGCTGGTTGGCGCAGTGGGAGGAGATGCTCCTCGACAAGGAACAGAAGATCGCTCGGCCTCGGCAGATTTACATCGGGCCCGAGGAGCGCGAGTACAAGAACAATCTCGACTACAACCGACGCTTTCCTAGACGTTAGGCGCCGGAGTTTCGCGGAGGCAGCCGCTTGTGGTCAGGTCTCGCCACAGTTGGGTGGGGTATCTCAACGACGAGCTGGACTACGCGAGTTTCCCGGCTGGTTCTCTGGTGGTCGACGTAGGCTGTGGAGAGGGAGAACAGCTGCGTGCCTTGCGGAAGGCCGGGTGCGTACCGGTGGGTATAGAGCCTTCTCCCTGCCTGGCCAGCGCGCTGCGCGAGGCAGGGTACGACGTCGTCGTCGGGAAGGCCGAGGCCCTTCCAGTGGAAGCGGCGTCGGTAGATGGGATCGTGTGCAAGGTTGTGCTCCCCTACACCGACGAACGGCGCGCCGTAGGCGAGTGGGCAAGGGTGCTGCGTCCTGGCGGACGAGTGCGCGCCTGCTACCACGGGATGGGTTACTATCTGAGCTACTTGCTGAATGGCGAGACGCTGGCGCAAAGTTTTTACGGTGGCCGTACGCTGCTCAACACCGCTTTCTATTGCGCGACCGGCCGCAGGCTGCCGGGCTGGGTCGGCGACACGCTTTTTCAATCTAGCCGTAGGCTCCGGTGTTACTACGAGTCGTGCGGGCTAGAGCTGGAAGAAGAGTGGCTGAGTCGGCGCTTCTGCGGTTCCCCCGTCTTCATCTACCACGTACTGGTCAAGCTCTGAGAGACTGGCCTCAGTGCGGTGTCCACCTGGGAGCATCGGAAAAGAGACCGCCCGGACCGCCTAGGGTATAGGCGAGTGCCAGGCCGAAAAGCAGGCTTAGCGCTCCCGAAGCAGCGGTGAGCCAACGCCGGGCCGCTGCTACTCGCGCTGCTGCCATGGCCGCAGGGAGTGCGATAGCAGTCGTCGCGACTGCCATTCCTCCCACGGTTCCCGCGCCGAACAGCAGGAGGTAGCCCATTGCCCAGAGCGCTGAGTCCACGGCTGCCAGCACCAGGAGTGCAACCGCAGCAGAGCCAGCTAATCCGTGGACCATACCTACCAAGAACGGCCGCGCCGTCGAAGGCTCCGTCAATTCGCCTCCGCGGGCAAGGACCAGGTTGTAGGCTCCCAGTGCGACAAGCATGAGAGCCACAGCGAATTCCATGGCCAAACCCAGCCGCGGACTGATGGTAACCTTGAGACCGATGATCGCACCACCCACTGCTACGATCGTGAGTGTGTGACCCATCCCCCAGATCGCCCCGACCAGGACTGCGCGCCTCAGCGTGGGGCTACGCGACGCGATCGTACTCATGGCTACCACATGGTCGGGATCGAGCGCGTGGCGCACTCCCAGCAAGAACCCCAGCAACGGCAACGAAAGTGCGTTCAGCATGGCATCGCGGCTGAATTGTGGATCGTTACGGAGATACAGCTAGAAGATGGCGGTGAAAGTAGGGATGTCCCCGACGCAGTGTCAGCGGACGGCGCAAAGTAAACGGGCGTCACCCAGTTCGGGAGCGATGTGGCGAGGGTTTATCGAAGCCTCAACTGATACGTCGCGTCCGCCGCCGCAGGAAATCCATGAGAATGAACTGCCCCAGAGTCATTGTATTGGTGAAGTAGGCCTTGCCGCGACTGAGTGCAGCCACGCGTTTCACGAACTCGACCAGTGCCCGGTCGCGTGCCAACATGAACGTATTGATGACTATCCCCGCTCGACGGCACTCGACCACCTCGCGCAGCGTCGCGGCTACGATCTCTGCATCGAGCCCTATGGCGTTCCGGTACACGAGGCCGTTAGGCATGGTCAGCGCCGAAGGCTTGCCATCGGTGATCATCACTATCTGGCGCATGTCCTTGCGCTGCGACAACAGGATGCGCCGTGCGAGCCGGAGACCTTCCGCTGTGTTGGTGTGATACGGTCCTACCTGTACGTGCGCGAGCCGAGCGAGCGGGATCTCTTCGGCCGAGTCGTGAAAGAGCACTACACGGATGGTGTCGCCCGGATACTGAGTCCGGATCAGATGGGCGAGGGCGAGGGCGACCTTCTTGGCCGGAGTGAAACGATCTTCTCCGTAGAGGATCATCGAGTGCGACGTGTCCAACAGAAGGACCGTGGCACAGGACGAGCGATACTCCGCCTGGTGCACCATGAGATCGGTGTACTCGAGGTCGAGGGGTACCGAGGCCGATCCGGAGCGTGCCATGGAGCGCAGCAGTGTAGCGTTGACGTCGAGGTTGAGGGCGTCACCGAACTCGTACGGTTTGCTCCAGCCGTCAGCCTCGACGCCCGTGGCCAAGTACGGGGTTTCGTGTGCGCCGATGCTGCTCTTCCCGACGGTGCCCAGGATATGGCGTAGCGCGCGGTAGGCTAGAAAGTCCACTCCCTTCTCGCTGATTCGGAACTGGACTTCCCTGGCGGCGGCATGTGCAAGACTTCCCGGTCCCTCGACAGTCTGACGAGTGGCAGGTAGCTGGGCCGTAGATTCCAGGTTCAAGTAGCCGCGCTCTACAAGCCGTTGTACGATGCTGTCGAGCAGTTTAGCAAGCTCTGCTTCGGCAGCTGCATCGCCCTCGCCACGCAGCGCCCGGAGCTGCTGAGGGGTGAGTTGGCCGCTATCCAATAGGGCTTCGAGAATAGCACGACGCAGGGCATCTAGGGACCGGCTCCCGGCAGGCTGATCCCATTCGTCAGCTGGGTACGCTCCGCCCGCGAAGCCGGACTGGAGGAGAAAATCGGCCAGGCGATCGAGCAGCGCCTCCAGGTCCAGAGCGTCGGCCAGCTCGGGAATGAAGCGCGAGTAGGTGTGAAAGCGCATCGCGTTCTCCTAGGTCGCCGAGCGCCTCAGGACCAGGGCTACCTCGCGAAAGCCCAAAGCCTGCCAGGCTGCGAGCCCGATTTCGTTGTCTACCTTGCACTGCAAGCGCAACTCGTCCAGCCCGCGCTGGCTGCACCACGCCACCACCGCCTGGACCAATCTGGATAGCACACCTCGGCGCCGGAACTCGGGGCGCACGTACGCCGTCGTCACGAGGCAGTAGCTGTGGGAGCGAAGCAACGGAGACGAGCGCGCGACAGAGCAGCGCAGCATACCGACAATACGCTGGGCCACGGTAGCCACGAAGAACGCCTGTGACGGATCGGCAAGCTGACCGCGCGTAAGCTCTAGGGCGCGCGCACGCGCATCCGGCCTCAGCGCTGCCGCCCTGGCATCCACCTCTTCCAGAAGAAGCGCGATGCGGAGTTCCGCAATTTCCTCGGCGTCCCTGAGCGTGGCGCGGCGGACAGCTAAACGCGGAGCGCTCGCCCGCCGCACAACCCCAGGCAATCGCGACCGGCGCTGGCTGCTCGCTCTCATGCCGTAAGCCCGCCTCCGAACAGATCCTGGTTCGGACGCCTGCGCGCTTCCATGCCGATTCGCTCGTAACGTCCCGAGTCCGAGCGTGCGATCTTACGCCGGGATACGAGCGCTTCCAGGACCAGCTCGCACGCCGCGGCAGCCGTGGGCGCATCGTCAGGTGTAGCCAGCGCCATGCTGTAAACGAGCTCCAGGAGTGAAGGCACGGTCGAGAAGGCTCGTTGCAAAGCCGGGGCGCTAGACTCCTCGCTCACCCGCAGTGCACCTCCGCCGTCGAACCAGGCGACGATCTCGTCGACTGCCACATGCCCGAGCCGGGCCTTGAGCGTGGCGTCACAGGCTCGTCGAATGAGTTCGCAAGCTATAGCACCGGCTCCCACCAGTTCGCCCTCGTATTCCAGCTCCAGCTTGCCGGTGATGGCGGGAAGCGCAGCGTAGATGTCGGCGATGCGCGGCACAGCCTCGGGCTCGCCTAACGCGATAGCACGGCGTTCGGCGTTGGAGACGGCACCTTCCAGGAGCGAGATCGGCATCCGCTGCGAGACACCCGAGCGCCGGTCTATCCTTTTGTCGACTCGTGCTTCGAACGCGACGCGCTCCACCACCTCGGCGACGAATTCGGGGATTCGCACCGGAAGGACCCCTCGGTCCACCCACGCTTCCTGAGCCGTGATTTGCATCCCGACCTCGACTGTTTCGGGATAATGGGTAGCGATCTCGCTACCGATGCGGTCTTTGAGGGGCGTAATGATCTTGCCTCGCGCCGTGTAATCCTCCGGATTGGCGGTAAAGCAAAGCAGTACGTCCAGCGGAAGACGCACAGGGTACCCTTTGATCTGGACGTCGCCCTCCTGCATGACGTTGAACAGACCTACCTGAACCTTGCCTGCCAGGTCGGGGAGCTCGTTGAGCGCGAAGATCCCGCGGTTGGCCCGGGGAAGCATGCCATAATGGATCGTGAGCTCGTCGGAGAGGACATGGCCGCCCCGCGCGGCTCGTATCGGATCGACGTCCCCTACAAGGTCAGCAATGGTGACATCGGGGGTAGCCAGTTTCTCGACGTACCGTGCCTCCCGCTCTACCCAGTCTATAGGCGTGTCGTCGCCCGCCTCTAGGATTCTCTCCCTGCCGAACTTGGAGATCGGGGCGTATGGATTGTCGTTGATTTCGCTCCCGGCGATTACTGGTATCGCATCGTCCAGCAACGTGACGATGCAACGCAAGAGACGCGACTTGGCTTGGCCCCGGAGTCCTAGCAGGATGAAGTTGTGCCGAGCGAGGAGAGCGTTCACGAGCTGCGGAACTACAGTGTCCTCGTAGCCGATTATTCCAGGGAAGATCACTTCGCGCCGCCGGAGGCGCTGGAGCAGATTGGCGCGCACTTCGTCCTTGACAGAGCGCAGCACGCGTTCGGGAGCGCCCAAGGGGGAGCGCCGGAGTTCGCCGAGCGTAGCGGGGAGTCGTTTCACGGCCAGGGTGCCAAGTAAGGGGGAGTGCTAATTAGCAGTGTACCGCCGTCGCCGCCAGCAGGCTAGCCACGGCCCGGAAATGGCCTCCAGTGGTGCCTTTTGATCGATTCGAGCCTCTAAAGCCCGCTCCAGAGCTGGTCTCCGCGATTCCATGGCACGGTCCGTGCGGTGTTGCCATCGTCGGTACCAGCTGGCTGACCGCGCGGTGGTCTTTCCTTGACAGACTGAGGACCGCGCCCAGATTAAAGATGCGACGAGCACGCAGGTCGTGGTTCGAGGTGACCTGCACTTTTGTTCACTCTTTCGATTGCGGAGATGACGAGAATGATGCGCTTGGCTCTGGTTTCGGCGGTTTTCGTGTTAGCTGCTTGTGCCAAGCAGGAGTCTGCCCCGGCAGCGGACACCGCTGCACCGGCTATGGCGCCTGCTCCTGCTCCTGCTCCTGCTCCTGCCGACACCGGTATGAAGATGGATACCGGCATGAAGCACGACACGGGAAAGATCTGAACGGCAGAATCGGATCAATAGAGGTGGCGCGGGCGTAGCTCGCGCCACTTTCGTTTTGCAAACGCCTACTCGGGAAACGGAAGCTCTACGACAGTTGCAGGCAGGGAAGCATTGTCGCCGACTGCCTGAACGGTGGTGCCAGGCTGTACCTCTCGCCTCACCATGGCCAACGCGATCGCACCGAGACGCGGCGAGAGAGCGGTGGAGCGGACGTCCCCAACCGGCTTGCGGTTGGCGTCGAGCAGGGTCCACCCACGCTGAGCCCGCTCCTGGCCGCTCAACCGGAGGCCGCGAAGCAAGCGGTTCACGTGACCGCGGAAGTGAATGCGCGCTACTGTTTCCTGGCCGACATAGCACCCCTTGGTGAAGGAAATCGCCTGAAGGCGATCCAACAGCGCTTCCTGTGCCAGCGTGCTCTCGTCCATGTCGAGTCCCCAGGCCGGGCGTCCTGCTTCGATGCGCACCACGTCCAGAGTCGCAGGTGGCACGATCGCTGCGCCGGCGGCCACGAGTTTTTCGACCAGCGCTTGCAATGCGTCCAAACGGCCGAAGATATCGAAGCCAAGCACGCCCGCATCGGGGACTCGGGCTACTAGAATCGTAGTGCCTGCTAAGGGCAAATCCAGATGATGGTAAAGAGCCAAGGCTCCGAGTGCCTTCTGCTCGACGCCGGCGACCTGCGCCAGTGCTTCCGCCGACCGCGGTCCGTAAAGGCCGATGGTACCCAGCTCGGCAGTCACTTCTTCGTAGCGCGCGAGCCGCGGGTTGACATACTTGCGCAGAACAGAAGCCAGACCTTCGCCAGCGGCAGCCGACGTATCCAGCAGGAGGTCGCTGCTGCGGGCGAACAATCGCACGTCGGCGATGACTTTGCCCTTCGGGGTGAGGGCAGCGGCGTACTGCCCGCTCCCCGGCCCCAACGCCAACACGTCGTTGGTAAGCAGGCCAGTCAGTACTTCG
>DATMBI010000255.1:0-10026 GCA_035559375.1 Gemmatimonadaceae bacterium
GACTACTCGCCGGAGACACCGGGGGAGCACGACTGATGGCGCAGGGCGTGCTGGCAGTTTATCGCGAACTCGACGCACTGATCGACGCTATCGAGGCGCTGAAGGAGCGCCGGCTGGGGCGGTTCACTGTGTACACTCCCACCCCCCGCCACGAGATCGAACACGCTGTAGCGCCGCCCACGAGCAAGGTGCGCCGATTTACGCTCATAGGAGGTCTGCTGGGGGCGAGTTTCGGTTACTGGATCGCGATATGGACCTCCGATTACTGGCCCCTAGTCGTAGGCGGCAAGGCGATCGTGACGTGGATTCCCTACACTATCATTGCCTTCGAACTCATGGTTCTGGTAGGCGCCTTGTCCACGGTGTACGGAATGTTCATTCTTTCGCGAATTCCGAAAATCACCGCGACCGTCGGATTCGATCCGCGTTTCACGAGCGCCGACTTCGGGATTTTCGTCGAGGCTCCGCCCGAGAAGCAGCGGGAAGCCGAGGAGATTCTGCGTAAAGCAGGGGCGGTGGAGGTGCGTCGTGAAGGTTAGCATGCTGGCGAGGGGAGGAACGCTGGCTTTGCTGCTAGGGGTCGTCGGCTGCGAATGGTTCACCGATTTCAAGCGGCAGCCTAGCATCGTCACATGGGAGTCCTGGCGTACGGATTCTCTGTTCGTCAGAGGAAACCCACAGTGGTCCGTCCCCACTACTGGCACGGAGGCGCCAGCGTTCGCCGTTTCTTACTCTCAGCTGCCTTCGACGCTGGATTCGCTGGCAGGAATAGCCAACCCGGTTCCTGCGAGCGAGACGTCGTTGGCCAATGGACGGAAGTACTACAGTATCAACTGCGCTGTCTGTCACGGCGACAGAGGCGACGGAACCGGTCCGGCCACCCGTTTCGGATTCCCGGGAATATCTCTCCTGTTGGATGTGGCCAAGAACCGCAGCGATGGATACATCTTCGCGATGATACGTAACGGACGAGGATTGATGCCCAGTTACAATCGTATCGAGGAGCGCGATCGCTGGGATGTGGTCAATTATGTGCGGGCGCTGCAGGGGAAAATCACGGGAATTCCTTTCGAAGTCGGACCTCTGGCTTTGCCAGGAGTCACCGGCGAGATGCTACCCGGTCCGACTAGGCTCGGTCCGACGCGCTGGGTGACCCCTGGTCCGATGGAGGGCGGCCGATGACGCACCAGCACCCAGCCACGCCTACTAGAGCGGAGCTCGCCGCGCTCGTACAGAAGCCGGGTCCAGCTCGTCTGCGTCGTGCCAGCAACATATTGGCACTCCTCGGCGCGGTGGTGTTCGTAGCAGGTCTCCTGCGCGGCGAGGAGAGAGTATGGCAGGCTTGGCATGTCAACTGGCTGTTCTTCACGGTCATAGCCTCGGCGGCTGTCGCGCTTGCAGCGGTGCAGCGCATAACGACGGCGCGCTGGTCGCGAGCGGTGATCAGGATCGCAGAGGCCCAGGTTGCCTGGCTCCCGGTTGCATTCCTCCTCCTCCTGGTGACCGTACTGTTCGGGAAGGAACACGTCTTCCCATGGGTTCATGAGCCTCCGCCCCAACCCGAAAAACAGATCTGGCTCGATCCCCTTTTCTGGTCGTCGCGCACCCTCGTAGTCTTCGGGCTCATTGCCGGGTTGAGTCTCTGGTTCGTGTACACCTCGGTTCGTTTGGACGTCGCTGTGCTACCGGAGTGGGGCGCCCAGTGGGCGCGTGGCATACGCGACAGAATGCGCCGCAACTTCGGAGACGAACGCCGCGAGCTTCACCGTACGCATTCCTTGCAGGGCAAGCTCGCTGTACTACTTGCCCTGGTGTTCGGTTTCGGTTGGGTCGTGTTGGCTTGGGATCTGTCCATGTCGGTCGACCCCCACTTCCAGAGCACGATGTACGGCTGGCAGTTCTTCATGGGAGGCTGGCTGGCGTCGCTCATGGCGTTCGCGCTCCTGGCTCGCTTCTGGCGTCGCCACCTGGGAGCGGACAACGTCATTACGGAGAGCCATTACCACGACATCGGTAAGCTGTGCTTCGGCTTCACAGCCTTTTGGGGCTATCTCACCTTCAGCCAGCTACTGGTCATCTGGTACGGCAATGTCGGCGAAGAGACGCACTTTTTCCGCCTGCGACTGACGCAACCTTGGACAGGTCTCACGGTCAGTGTAGTCGTTCTGTCGTTCGTCCTTCCGTTCTTCGGCTTGCTTGGTAAGGCTCCCAAGATATTCACACCGACCATGGCTTTGTTCGCCGCGAGCAGCATGGTGGGTATCTGGATCCATCGGTACCTCGAAATCTACCCGCTCCTGCATCTGGGCAGTGGCAGTGTGCCCTTCGGCCTGTGGGAGATCGGCGTGACGCTCGGGTACCTCGGGCTCTGGGGAAGCAGCTATCTCGCCTTCATGGACGCCTTCCCGCGGATGCGAGTGTTCATGCTGACTTCGCCCTACCGCGACGAAGTGCAGGTTCCGGTGGATCCGAAAACCATGGAACCGCTACCGGCCCACGAGTGAACCGCTCCTACGCGCCAGATCCCGCGCCGTTCGACTTGAGCAGCTGCTCGAGACTCGGATAGGGAAGTGCACCCGTAACTCGGGCGGCTTCCTTTCCGTTGCGGAACACGATGGTGGTCGGAATACCGCGGATCTGGAACTGCTCGCTAGTCTTAGGCGAGTAGTCGGTATTGAGTTTGGCGACGAGCGCCTGACCGGTGTAGTTCGCCGCCAGCTGATCTACGAGCGGTGCCATCATCTTGCACGGGCCACACCAGTCGGCGTAGAAGTCCACGAGTACCGGCACCGTGGTCTCAGCGATGGTCTTGGCGAAGGTTTCGTCCGTCAGTGGCCACGGTCGATCTAGGAGAAGGGGCCTGCCACACTTGCCGCACTTGGGACGATCCTTGGCGCGGCCGGCATCCACCCTATTCCATGTATCGCAGAACTGGCACCTGAGCGTGAGGTACCTATCGGTGCTGGTAGCGGTTTCGGTAGCCATCGGTTGCAACTCCTCGGCGTCTTGTTCACCCCTCGAGCTTCGCTGGTCGGACAGCAATTACGCTATGGGCGGTTCCTGCCATGACTCGTAGGCCAGCGCCCTACCCGACCACTGGTCAAACCTTTAATAAGACTACTCGATCCTGATCCGTCCTTGGAGTGGCCGCCGTGCTCCAGTAAGTTTATCGAGTCTGGGGCGGTAGCTCAGCTGGGAGAGCACCTGCTTTGCAAGCAGGGGGTCGCCGGTTCGAATCCGGTCCGCTCCACTCCACTCCGCGGGTAGCTAAAGTGGCACCGGCGTGACGTCCCAGGCGTAGGGCCTGTCTTAGAGAGCGGTGTCGAGCCACACCCTTCTCGCTGGATTGGCCTGTGACCGGCTCCTCGGAAACTCTAGCTTGCCCGACCTGGTTCTCGACGCTCTCTGAGCGGCTGTCGACTGCTGGCGACGACTTCATCGGCGCAGCGAGCGACTCCTTGGAGATCCTGCGCTCGACTCTGGGAGCTGCCGAAGCGTCGTTGTGGCTGGATAGCGGTGGCACGCTAGTCTGCACGGTCGTGGCTGGAGAACAGCAGCTCACGCCCGAGGATGTAGCAGGGGCTATAGAAGGGGCGAATGTGCCGCGCACGGTGGCCATCCCATTGCGCCGCTCCGACGGCGGGTGGGTGGGAGCGATCTGCGTTAGGCTCGAAAGACCACCGCGGCAGGAAGACGAGACCGTTACCGCAGCGATAGCCAACCTAGTGCTAGCTTACTACCGCTGGACCGAGCGGAGCCACAAGCTACGCGAAGAACTAGAGAGACAGGCCAGGCTCACGGAGGCAGCCCGCCAATTCACCGAGCGAATCATAGATTCGCTGCCGATCGGGCTCTACGTCGTCGATCGGCACTATCGAGTTTGCGCCTGGAACCGAAACCGCGAGACGGGCTACCAAGGCGTAGCCCGGGGAGACGCGCTCGGCAAATCGATCTTCGACGTTCTCCATCGCCAGCCTAGGGGGCTGCTGCAGGAGGAGTTCGACGAAGTCTTCCGAACGGGACAGATCAAGCAGTTCAGCATCGAGAGCATTCATGATGGGCAGTACCGCAGGTATCGCATCAGCAAGATCCCGATGTTCGGCGAAGGCGGTGAAGTTACCCACGTGGTCACGATCGGCGAGGACATTACCGAATGGTCTCGGGCGCAGGAGGAGTTCGCGCACGCCGAGAAACTCGCTGCCATCGGCCAACTGGCTGCAGGCGTAATGCACGAGATCAACAACCCGCTGGCCACGATAGGGGCATGCGCGGAAGGACTGGCGCTTACGTTCCATGACCTCGCGCTCGCGGGATGTCGAGTTCCTGCCCAGGCTCACGAATACACTGAAATCGTCCAGAACGAGGTCCAGCGTTGCAAGCAGATCGTGGATTCCCTGCTCGACTTTTCGCGGCCGCGGGCGTCGAAGCGAGAGGAGGTGGATATCAACGCCGTCGTGGAGCGGACGCTCTTCCTCCTCAAACACCACGGGCGGTTCAAGGGCGTAAAAGTGGACAAGCTCTTGGATAGCCACCTACCAACGGTGTCGGGCGACGAGCAGCAGTTAGTACAGGTGTTCATGGCGTTGCTCCTCAATGCTGCCGATGCGCTCGGGGAGCGGGGAGCCGTTACCGTGCGGACTCGTCCTGGTATCTCCGATGCAGACGCCGTGATCGCCGAGGTCATCGACACGGGCCACGGGATCCCTCGCGAGGCCCTCGGCCGCATCTTCGAGCCGTTCTATACGACCAAGCCGCCCGGGCGAGGAACCGGCTTAGGTCTCGCCATCAGCTACGCCATCGTTGCGGATCACGGGGGGCGTATCGAGGTCGAGAGCGATTTGGGAGCTGGTAGCACCTTCAGGGTGGTATTCCCTGCTGCGACCAAGAGTCGGGAGCCTGCTGACGACTAGCTAGCGAGTACCCGTCTCGCGCGGCGGCCGATCGGTGGCTATCGTCCAGCCACCATGAACGTACTCGTGATCGAAGACGATCCGACTTTAGGGAGCTTCGTGAAGCGTGGCCTCGAAGAGGCACGCTATCGGGTGGAGTTGGTCGGCAACGGTGAGACCGGTGAGCGCCTGGCGTTGAGCGGTGCGTTCGATCTCGTGATTCTCGACATGCGTCTCCCGGGCAAATCGGGGCTCGACGTACTGCGCACCTTGCGGGCCAAAGGCTTCCAGAAGCCGATACTTGTCTTGACTGCCCAGGACGCGGTCGACGCCAAAGTACAGACACTCCGCGCCGGGGCCGATGACTATGTGACCAAGCCCTTTGCCTTCGAGGAGCTCCTAGCGCGGGTAGAGGCGCTGTCCAGGCGGCCCCAGGCGCTGGCTTCGCCTGTCTTGAAAGTGGCCGATCTGGAGTTGAACCGTGACACGCGCGAGGTGCGCCGCGCCGGCCGGTCGATCGAACTCACACCCAAGGAGTTCGCGGTGCTGGAGTACTTGATGCGCCACGCCGGCCGCGTCTTGAGCCGCACCCTGATCACCGAGTACGCATGGGGCTATCACTTCGATCCCGGTACCAATATCGTGGACGTTGTCATCAACCACTTGCGGAAGAAGATCGACGCCGGACACGAGAAGAAGCTGATACACACGGTGCGCGGTGTGGGGTACGTAATAAAAGAGTGACAAGCTCAGCGCCATCCGTGGGTGGCTAGCAGCCATGCCTTCGCTAAGAACGCGCCTAACCAGGGAGTACGCCGTCGTACTCATCGTTACGGCGGCGATGTTCAGCGCCGCGGTATTGGTGGCGAGGCGGGGCACCGAGTACCGGAGCGCGGCCGAGCTGGCCGACGTGCGTGCCCAGGTGGCACTGCGCGTGATGCGACGCGACCGTTCGGCAGTGGCCGTGCGCGCTGAAGGTGGTGCTACACCCTCCCCTCGCCAAACAGAAGCGCGAGGCGTTGCCATCCAGCCCGCTACGCGCGACATCCTGGACGCCATAGGCGGGTACGTCGTAGTGTTCGATTCCGCGGGCACCACTGTCTATCAGTCGGCCGAGGTGTACGCTCTGAGCCCCGCCGGACGGACCGCGTTCAACGCGGCCATAGACCAACTTCGCACCAACCCTAGGCTGCAGTACGCGACAGCCAAGTTCGAAGGACGTGCCGTGGTCATGGTAATGCGGCAAGAGCGAGTCAACCGCAGCTATCTCGTGTTCGCAGCGGTCGAGGCCGACCCGACCAGGGCGTCGCTGGAGCTTCTTGGGTCCGTACTCTTGATGCTGCCGTTCATAGCTCTCCTTTCCGTCTGGGCTGCCTATCGAATCGCTAACAAAGTTATCGAGCCGCTGGAGAGTATCACGACCGAGGTGGCGGCCATCACCGACGGAAGGAGCTTGCACCGGAGGCTTCCTGTCCTCCCCGGTAATGACGAGCTCGCCCGCCTCACCAATCAGCTGAATTCCATGATCGGGCGACTGGAGACTTCATTCTCGGCGCTACGCCGCTTCACTGCCGACGCTTCCCACGAACTCAAGACACCCCTGGCAGTGCTCCGCTCCAACGTGGAGCGGGCTCTGCAGAGCCCGCCGCATAGTACCGAGCATATGGCAGCTCTGGAGGAGGCGCTACAGGAGATCAATCGTATGGCTAGCCTCGTGGATAGCCTCCTGACGCTGGCGCGAGCGGACGAGGGGCGTTTCGACCTGGTGCGCGAGCCGGTCGACTTGGAGCCGCTGGTGCGCGAGGTCTACGAGACGGCGCTCATCCTCGGCGAAGACGCGGGTCTCGAGGTGCGGCTGCCGACGGTGCACCCGGCAACGGTTCTCGGCGACAGAACACGTCTGCGGCAGCTCTTCCTCAACCTGGTAACCAACGCGATCAAGTACACACCGCGAGGTGGCGAGGTGGAACTATCGTTGGTGCGGACCGACGGTGAGGTGAAATTCATCGTCAGGGACACAGGAATAGGCATTGCGGCCGCCGACCTGCCGCACATCTTCGAGCGCTTTTACAGAGCCGACAGGGTGCGCTCTCGGGCGGGCGAGCGCGGCGGATTCGGTTTGGGCCTAGCGATCAGCCAGTGGATTGCCCAGGCGCACGGCGGTACCCTGACAGTCGAGTCGCGGCTTCATCGAGGGAGCACCTTTACTGTGACGCTTCCTGTCGCCTCGGTCGCCCCCCAGGCATCGGAGGGCACGCGTTCCTCGCAGGTCGAAGCACTAAACGAGACCTAACGCTGGTTTCATGGAAATTTAATCTTTCTGCTATTCCGCGTTCAGGTACGCGATGTAGAATCTAGCGCGTCAGAACCAGTCAACTACCAACTTGTCTCGGTAGCCATGTTCAACAACCTGATCGAGTCCAAGAAGAAGCGGCAGCGCAGCCTGGGTGGGACGATCTTTTCCTTTATCGCTCACTACGGGTTGATTCTGCTGTTCTTGTACGCTTCCGCACAGGCGACCCAACGAGACGAGAAGCCCAAGCAGGAGAAGGTCGACTTCGTCCAGGTCAAGAAAGAGGAAGCGCCCAAGCCAAAGGAGCCACCGCCACCGGAGATGACGGCCGCGCCTCCTCCACCCAAGGGCTTCCAGGTGCTGACCGCACCTATCGAAGTACCGAACGTCCTGCCGGACATCGACCTCACGCGCAGCGTGACGAACGAGCTGGATTTCACGGGAAAGGGCGTGGAGGGTGGTGTGGCTAAGGGGGTGGAGAAGAAGGTGGAAAAGGTGGAGGAAACCCAGACTTACTTCGAGTTCGAGGTCGAGGAGCCGGTTCAGCAGATTCCAGGGACTGGGGTGCCCCGGTATCCGGACATACTGAGGCAGGCTGGAATCGAAGGTGAGGTACTGGCGCAGTTCACGGTGGACACGACAGGGCGTGCCGACGTGTCGACGTTGAAGATCCTCAGGGCCACGCACGACCAGTTTGCCCAGGCGGTTCGTCAAGCGCTTCCCGCCATGCGCTTCATACCAGCGCGAGTGGGTGGCAAGAAGGTCAAGCAGCTCGTGCAGCAGCCTTTCGTTTTCCAAATCAGCAAGTAGTCAACAACTCAACACCATTCACCAGCTGGAGCCGTTGCAATGAAAATCGATCTGGCACTCATTTGGGAACACACACCGATGTTCGGGAAGTTCCTGTGGGCAGTGCTGCTGTTCATGTCGGTGTGGTCGCTCTCCGTGGCTATCGGTAAGTGGTGGACGCTGCGCAAGGCGCAGAAGGAGACCATCAAGTTCGCGCCGGAGTTCTCCCAGTTCCTGGAGGAAGACAACCTCACGGAAGCGATAAAGCTGGCCGAGGGTTACAAGCGCTCGCACGTAGCGCGTGTGTTGGGTGGTGCGCTGGGCGAGGTCAAGCCCCTGATAGCGGACGGTTCCATTACAGTGGCGGACATCAACACTGCGGAGCGGGCGGTGGAGCGCGAGATGCTCATGGAGCTGGTGCAGCTGAAGCGCGGCTTGGCGATCTTGGCTACGGTGGGTGCCACGGCGCCGTTCGTCGGCCTGCTCGGCACGGTGTTCGGAATCATCAACGCGTTCCAAGGGATGGCCACCTCGGGTAGCGCCGGTATTTCCGCCATCGCTGCCGGTATCGCTGAGGCTCTGATCGCTACCGGGTTCGGCCTTATCGTCGCGATTCCCGCGGTGTGGTTCTACAACTACTTCACTACCAAGATCGACAACCTGACGGCCGAGATGACGTATACATCGAAAGAAATGATCGACTACCTCATCAAGGGCGTTTCGGGCGAATTCGGAAGGTCCCGCTTTACGCGTGAGTTCAACACTCAGGTATCGGGCGCGAACCCGGTCTCGCAGTAAGCGGGCACCTCGCGTTTCTCAGGGAGGTAATTCACTATGGGCATGGCAGTCGGTACGGGTGGCGTAAAGGCCGAGCCCAATGTCGTGCCGATGATCGACGTCATGCTGGTGCTGCTCATCATCTTCATGGTGGTCACGCCAGCACTGGCTGCCGGTTTCACGGCGCAGCCACCTCAGGGTATCAACCTCAAGTCGCACCCTGAGGAGGAAGGCGATCAGGTCCTCGGAATCGACAACCAGGGTCGGTATTACGTCAACAAGCGTCTCGTTTCGATCGACACGCTCGAGCAGACGCTGAAGGCGATATACGACGCCCGTACGATAGACAAGGTCCTCTACATCAAGGCCGACAAGGATCTACCGTATGGAAAGGTCCTGGACGCTATGGACATCGCTGCCAGAGCCGGTGTCAGAGTGGTAGGGGCCATTTCCGACCAGAAGCCTGGCACCCAGTCCACGGTCGAGGGTGACCTCATCCAGACTGGCAAAACCAAGAAGTAGCGAGGAGACCGACTATGGCAGGAATGGCCACTGGCACAGAGGGTCTTCGGAACGAACCGAACGTCGTTCCGATGATCGACGTGCTTCTGGTGTTGCTGATCATCTTCATGATCACTATCCCGATCACCCGGGTAGCGATAGATCTTCAGCTCCCTGATCCGAAGCCTTCCGATCAGCCACCACCCAAGAATCCTGACCAGATCGTGCTGGAGGTAATGCCGGGTGGTGTGTTCATGATCAACAAGGAGCCGGTCGCCAGGGAAGCACTGGCTGCCAGGATCAAGGAGATTTACGATCCGCGACCAGAGAAGATCCTCTTCGTGAAGGGTGATCCGCAGGTTACCTACCAGGAAGTGATCTGGTCTATGGACGTGGCGAGAGGGAGCGGAGTTAGGGTCATCGGTATTCCGCCCAAGGACACCAAGTAGCTCTCCCAAGCCGGATCGATTCCGAACTACGACGGGCGAACCTTGGCGGTTCGCCCGTCGTATTATTTCTAGGGCTTGTGTCTCGAGACCTAGGCACATAGTGACTTCGGGAACGGGCCGAGTGGGTGCAAACACGACAGGTAGCCATGCGAGATCAGCCTAGCAGTAGCAGCGGTGAGCGGCCGATTCGTCGCTATCGGCCACCGATAGGGATCCCGATGCGTGGGGAATCGCGGTTGCTCGGGACCTCGGTGTCTGTGGGATTGCACGTACTGGCCATCTTCCTGCTACTTGCCACCCCTGTGCTGCTGGCGAACGTGGTGGATGT
>DATMBI010000256.1:0-8730 GCA_035559375.1 Gemmatimonadaceae bacterium
GCACTTTCAGAGAACGCTTCAACCAACAGAGAGGACTGAGACCATGTATTCCATACGGGTACCACTTGTCTTAGCCGCCGCCAGCTTGCTAGCTGGCGCCGCCAACGCCCAGGTCGGCAAGACTCCCTCGGATTGGGTGGATCCGAACCGGGCTACGATGGAACAATTGATGGCGCTCCCCAACGTGAGCCACGCGCTGGCACAGGCCATCATCGACAAGCGGCCGTTCCTGACCTTCCTGGACTTCGACAAGGTACTGGCCACAGCGCTTACGCCCCAACAGAGAACCGAAGTGTACCGGAAGGCTTGGGTCCACGTGAACCTGAATTCCGCGTCCGACGAGGAGATCCGTCTCATCCCTGGTGTGGGTGACCGGATGCTGCGCGAATTCAAAGAGTACCGGCCTTATTCCTCGCTAGCTCAGTTCCGGCGCGAAATCGGCAAGTACGTGGATGCGAACGAGCTGGCGCGCCTCGAGAGCTATGTCTTCGTTCCCGTCGATCTCAACACGGCACCCGATTCTATCATACTCACGATCCCCGGTGTAGGAGCCAGGATGCTGCGCGAGTTCAAGGAATACCGGCCCTACGAAAGCATCGAGAAGTTCCGTCGCGAGATCGGCAAGTACGTGGATGCCAAGGAAGTGGCTCGCCTGGAACGGTACGTCACTATCGGTAAGAAGTAAGAGGTCGAAGGTTACCGTTGCATAGAAAGGGGGCGGGATTCCGCCCCCTTTCTACTCCGTATTCGCTTGCCGCATCAGCGCTGATCGAGCCAACGATCTTCTAGCACTTGTACCGGCTTGCTGATAGCGAGGCTCCCGACGTTCAAGGTCACGAGATACGTGCCAGGTGGCACCGCCGCCGCTCCAGCACCAGCGCCTCGCCCGCCTCCCGCACCCGATGCTGGGTCCGGTGCCAGGTTCCACAGCACGCGGTTGATGCCTCGCTCTCCCGTGCCCTCCAGCGTCCTAACGACTCGACCAGTCGCGTCGGTTATCGTGATTTTCACCGGTCCCTGGCTTCCCGCCTTTAGGTAGTACGAGATGAACGTACCCCGGGGTGCGTTCTCTCCGACGAATACTTGCTGACCCGTGATCTGCTGCCCGAGCTTACGATCGTTGATCCACGCTACGGCAGGCCTGATATCGAACAGGTGCGCATCCGCACTGAGTACTGCCGATGTTAGCTGTTGGAGAGGCGTGATGTCGTCAGCGATGTAAATACCGCGACCGTGCGTCCCGACGACGAGGTCGCCGTCGCGCGGGTGCACCAGAATGTCATCCGTACGCACAGTGGGATAGTTGTTCATGAACTTCTGCCACGACGAACCGCCGTCCAGCGATACGAACAGTCCGAACTCTGTACCTACGAACAGTAGGTTCGGATTTTTCGGGTCTTCCGCGACCACCTGGATGTTCCCGTAAGAGGGGAGGTTCCCAGCAATACTAGTCCAACTGCGCCCGAAATCGCGCGTGACGTACAGATATGGCTTGAGATCGTTGCTGCGATGTCCGTCCACCGCGACGTACGCTGTAGCGGAGTCGTGAGCGGATGCCACGACCCTCGATATCCAGTACATGTGACCGGACGGCAGACCCGGGATATTGCGTCCCACTTCGGTGAACGTAGCCATGTCGTCGCGCGTAACCTGCACCAACCCATCGTCGGTACCCACCCATACTATGCCGGGCCTAACGGGTGACTCCGAGAGCGTGACGATAGTACTGTACTGAGAGATACCGTCGTTCTTCGAAAGCATGGAATAGTTCCCCGGCACGCCCATAATCGTATGAGTGTTGCGATCGTACTGGCGCGTGAGGTCAGGGCTAGCTATCCAGGTATCGCCGCGATTGTACGACTTGAACAGACGATTGCCGCCGAGCCATATCACATTGGGATTGTGGGGCGAAATCTTGAACGGCGTATTCCAGTTGAAGCGATACTGATCGCCCCGCGCAGCGTTGAGCACGTTAGGGTTGCCGCGCCCGCCGAAGCCACCCCCACCTCCGCCGCCACCTGGCCCACCCCCGCGGCCGCCCTGAGCCGCTGGGTCCGGAGGCGCAACCGGCCTGATGCTAACGGTACGACCCACCGCTAGCTCTATTCTGTTCGTGTTCCCGTTCTGGGACTCCGCATAAACGATGTTGTAGTCCACTGGATCCTGCGCGGTGTAAAAGCCGTCGCCACCGCCGATGTTGAAACAGTCGGAGTTGACAATACCTACATTGCTTCGCTTGGCACTGGGACCGCACCAGCTACCGTTGTCTTGGAGGCCTGTACATACCCAATACGGCCGGCGCATGTCTGCTGACACCACGTAGGAGAGTGCCGTCGGCATCGTCTTGATGGAAATCCAGGTCTTACCCTGGTCGTACGAGACATCTATACCACCGTCGTTGCCGTTGATGATGTGGTTGGAGTTGCGGGGGTTTATCCAGATCGCGTGGACGTCCACGTGGCCAGGGTCGTTGTTGCCTCCAGCCTCGTTCAGGGTTACGAATGTGCGTCCCCCGTCCAGCGACTTGGCAATAGGAAGCCCTGCCACGTAGATCGTGTTCGGGTTCTGGGGATCTATGCGCAGCTGGCTGAAATACATCGGCCGAGCGTTGCAGTTACTCACATGGCGCCAGGAGGAGCCACCGTTGTCCGAGCGAAAGACGCCACCTTGGGCCGGATCGAGCGGTGGTGGAGTCTGTGGTTGCGCAGGCTGTCCGCCGCCAGCACCGCCACTGCGTCCGAAGCCGCGCGTCGGACCACCATTGTTGCACCAGTCGTATCCGCCTCCACCGCCACCTCCACCACCACCGCGGCCCTGACCAGGCTCTATCGGCTTACCCACATCCCCTGCCTCGATCTGCGCGTACACCACGTTGGGATGCGAACGGGAGACATCTAATGCAATTCGCCCGTATGTGCCCGGGGGTAGCCCGCTGCCCGTCAATCTCGTCCAGGTACGTCCGCCATCGTTGCTCTTCCAGATCCCGCTGCCCGGCCCACCGCCGTTGAAACAGCAGGTAGTACGGCGCCGCTGATAACTCGCCGCATAAATGACGTTAGGATTGGAATAGTCGATAGCTAGGTCGGTGAAACCGGTATTCTCGTCCACGTATTTGATCTTCGCCCACGTGCGGCCACCGTCAGTCGTCTTGTAAATGCCGCGATCGGGGCTCTCGCCGAACAGAGATCCCAACGCCGCGACATAGACAACGTCCGGATTCTTGGGGTCGATTACGACTCGGGCGATAGTCTGCGTCTCGCGCAAGCCTATGTACTGGAACGTCTTACCCCCATCGGTCGTCTTGTACATTCCAGCCCCGAAGGACGAGGTCTGCCTGTTGTTGGCCTCGCCGGTGCCGACGTACACGATATTCGGATTGGTAGGGTGGATCGCGATGTCACCTATGGAGGCAACCTCGTACGTATCGAAGACAGGCTCGAAGGTCGTGCCGTTGTTTTCGGACTTCCAAAGGCCACCAACGGCATAGCCGATCCAGATAATGTTAGGGTTGGACTCGGAGACCGCGACATCGTCTACGCGACCGCCCATGCTAGCTGGACCGATGCTCCGAAAGCGAAACGAGCGAAGCAGCGGATCGCTAGACTGGTTGATCGCCGGTCGCTGGGCGGGACTTTGAGCCGGTAAGCTGGGCGCAAGGACGAGGAGCCCGAGCGCAAGTGTGCCCCAGCAGCGAGCGAGGAAGCGGGTCGTTAGCATCGGTGGATAGCCTCTGCCAGAACGGAATGGGTTATCGGGTACGGCGGATCGGAGCCAAAAGTGCAGCACGTACCAGATACGCGCCAGCCGATCGGGGCGTTCGACGGCGGCCTAGCGCAGCAAGAATGGTTGTCCTCCGCCGAGGGTCCCGAGGCGGATGACATCCGTAGCCCTACCGGTGGCAAGATCCAGCAGGAGCACGTGCGTCTGCTGAGGACCGTACAACGGTCCCGTCCGCGGCACCCCGCCTACCAGGTACAGCAAGTCACCTCCGCCCCCAACGACCCCACCGTACAGACCGAGGGGGCGCAAATCGCTGGCCAGGACATGAAGATCGATGATGGCGCTCAGTTCGAGAGCGGGTGACAGCACCGCGATCACTCCACTGCTGGCGGTTGTGCTACTCCCCCTGTCGGCGACGAAAATTCGGCCGTCGAACGGTGAGACGACGACCAGCCCAGAGATCGGTCGGGGCACCCGCGCAACCACCGTCCGTGAACTCACTGCCACCCTCAGCAGCTCGCCATTGCTCGAGGCGAGAACCAAGTCCCCACCCGGGAGCCACTGGAGGTCTTCCATCAGAGTGGAAGGAGCCCTGAAGACGAGCGAGTCGCGCTCGGAAAAATTCTTACCGCCGCAGACAAAATAGAGGACTGAACGTGCGCTCGCTCCTGCTCCAGCATCACCAGCGATGACCAAACAGCTCTGCGTGCCAGGCACCACAGTCATGGCGCGCACCCGCACAGCAACCGGGCCGTGGAACGCGATGATCCGCCCGAGGCGATAGTCGTAGGCTGCGATCCCGGGTGCACCTTCCCGCATAGATTGCCACAGGTACACGAGCGACTGCAGGGGGTCGACAGCGAGCACCTCACGCCCCAGCATCACGCCGTCCACAGTGATAGCGGGATCGCCCACCCGAACACGCCATGCCTCACTCCCCCGGCGAAGGTCCAAGCCCAAAAGCATCCACTCGCCGGACGTCAGCTGCCCGACGGCGACGAGTGTATCCTCGCCACGCATCGCGACTGAGCCCGCCTGTGCGAGCGGAGGCCCGACACGTCGAGCGACAGCCCCCCGCTCCAGGTCGACCACCAGGGCTGCGGCCACTTCCGTCCCCGGCACGACCAGCCGCTCTCGTTGCCCGCCGGACTCGGTCGTAACGCGGCAGGCCAGCGTTAGGAACAAGAGCAGCGCAGGGAGCTCACACCTCGTTACGGCAGATGTCCTGGATGCCACAGGCAAGTTCGTGCCACCTGCCGCACTAGCGGACGGCGGGCAATCCACCAGGCATCAGATTTGCCACGAAGAATTCGAGCATCCGAGCCAAGTTGACCGAGGAGTGGCCCGCATCGGGTCCCACCTGTAGGTCGAAACTCTTCTGCGCGCGTTGCAGTGCCTGCACTAACTGCATCGTGTTGGATGGGTGGACGTTGTTGTCCGCCGTGCCGTAGTATAGCATCAGGCGACCCCGCAAGTTCCCGACATATGTCATGACCGAACCGGCATCGTAGCCTGCTCTGTTTCCTTCGGGCGTCCACATATAGCGTTCGGTATAAATGGTGTCGTAGTGGCGCCAGTCGGTGACCGGAGAGGAAGCCGATGCGGCGGCGAAAACGTCTGGATAGCGCAGCAGTGCCATGGCGGCAGCGTAGCCGCCGTAAGAGGTGCCGAATATTCCTACGCGGCTACGGTCCACATAGGGCCGCGACCACAGCGCCTTCACGCCAGCAGCTTGGTCATCGGTCTCCACCTGCCCCAGTTTCCCGTAAATGGCGTCGAGCAAGCGCTTCCCTCTGCCGCCAGCACTACGTGAGTCCAGTGCAACTACCAGAAAACCCAGCTCCGTGAGAGGACTTGGCAGCACGAAGGTTTCACGCGCCGCATTGGTAGCGGGACCAGCGTAAACAGTAACCAACACTGGGTAGCTGCGTGTGGAATCGAACGTCGACGGCCGGTGTAACAAGCCGTGCAGTACCGTAGCACTATCGGCAGCCTCGAATGTGAATAGCTCCACGCGCTTCAGGCCGAGCGAGTCGAAGCGCGTCAGGTCGCTACGTGCTAATTCTGCAACGAGGCGCCCCTGCGAATCGCGCAGGTACGTCGCCGGTGGAATGTCGTGAGTCTGGGCCACGTCCACGAAGTAACGCCCGTCCGGTGAGATGCTCACCGTGTGGTGGAAGGCTGGATCGGTGAGCCGCCGATGGTTCCGGCCGTCCAGACCGACGCGGTGGAGCTGCACCTTCATGTGGTTGTCGCCGTCCCTGGCCAGGTACCAGAGGAGCCCCGCTCGTTCGTCCACTCGCACGACGCCCGCCACCTCGAAATCGTGATCGGTGAGTGTCGCCACTAACCGACCCGAGAGGTCGTACAGATAATAGTTCGAATACCCGTTGCGCTCCGATTCCCAGATAAAGCGCCTGCCGTCGGAGAGGTATTGCATGAATGGCCTGTTCTCCACCCAACTCGCCGGCCATTCCTCCCTGACCACCGTCCTGCACCGGCCGCCGGTGGGGTTGCACGCAGCGAGCTCCATGACGTTCTGCCGCCTATTGGTCCGATACAGTGTCAGCTCGCGTCCGTTCGGTGTCCAACCCACGTTGTAGACGTAGTGTCCCACGGCATCGTCGCTGAACGGCATCCCGTCGCGCACATCGACCGTCGTGGTGCGACGCTCTAGGACGTCGTAGATCAGTACGTCGACGATCGGGTTGGGCTGCCCCGCCTTGGGATACGCTTCTGTATCTATTCTTGTATCTATTCTGCTCTGCAATCGGGTCTGGTCGAGTTGAAGGTAGTAATCGGGCACCTTGCTTTCGTCGAACCTGTAGAAGGCCAGTTTCGTCCCGTCCGGCGACCACCACATCGCTGTTCGCTGGTTCAACTCCTCACCATAGACCCAACTGGCGCTGCCGTACTTTACCCTGTTCGACGCACTTCCGTCCGTGGTGACCTGGATAGTGTCTCCTCCGGTCGTCGCCGCCAGCCACAAGTTGCGATCGCGGTAGAACGCTCGATACCGACCATCGGGGGAGATGGCGGAATCGAACTGACGCCCTCTCTCTGGAAGTGCACTTCCCTGTCCTCCGCGCCCAGCCCGACCGCCGCTCACGGCCACCGAATCGGGTACCTCGAGGACAGTGCGCGTCGCGACCACGTATCGATACCGGCGCCCGTCGCGGCTGTACTCGAAGGCGGCGCCGCTCGAGTCCCAGCTCACTTGCAACGCACCCGATCGCACCGAGGCGGGGATGAGCGCCGCCATGCGCGCGTAATGCTCGTAGGTAGGTAACTGGCGCAGTCGATCCTGGGCGCTGGCAGCCGGTGTCTGCGCCGTCCATGAGACTAGGAGCAAGACGCGGGTCCAGCACCCGACTCTCGACTTCTTCACCTGTATTCCTCCGGGAGATTTCCCACTAATGTGGCCACTCGCCGTCTAGCTGTACACGGGTCCACTGGAATGCGGGCCCTGGCTCCTATAACTTGCCACCCCCTCGACTCGATCTCAGCGATGCAACTGCACGAGCGTCCTGTCTTTCCGCGCGGGTTCACCTGTGCTGCCCGTCATTGTGGTCTCAAGGAATCCGGCAAAGATCTGGCCCTCTTCGTCTCGGATGTCGAAGCAGCGGCAGCAGCGATTTTTACCCGCAACTTGTTTCCAGGTGCGCCGGTTATCTTAGGCCGCCAAACGATAGCAGCAGGCCGACTGCGAGCGGTGGTCGTGAACAGCCGTTACAGCAACGTGGCAACCGGGCCAAGGGGACTGGACGACGCACGGCGAATGGCGGCTGCAGCCGCACGCGAGGTCGGAACCACACCGGATCGCGTGTTGGTAAGCTCTACTGGCGTAATAGGCGTTCCACTCCCCATCGAGCGCATCGAGGCTGGGTTGGCGGGTATGGCGCGTGAATTGGGTCCCGATCCATTGGTCGGGGCCGAAGCCATCATGACCACAGACCGCCACCCGAAGGCCCTCTCTCTCTCGGTGGGCAATGCAACGCTCACTTGGGTGGCCAAGGGGGCTGGGATGATCGAGCCTAACATGGCCACCATGCTTGTCTACATCTTCACGGACGCCGATCTCGAGGCCGCGGAATTGGACGGGCTTCTTCGCGACGCCGCTCGCGATTCGTTCAATATGCTGTCGGTGGACGGCGATACTAGCACTTCGGATACTTGTGCTATCATGGCCAACGGTTTGGCTGGCGAAGTGGGGAGAGAAGAGTTCGCAGCGGCGTTGCGAGAGGGATGTCTCAGGGTGACCGAAATGATAGCCCGAGACGGGGAAGGAGCGACGCGTTTGTTGCGGGTCACTGTCCGCGGGGCCGCGAGCGACGACGATGCTCGCCGAATAGCGAAGTCTCTGGTCAATTCGCCACTGGTGAAGACCATGGTACACGGCGCGGACCCGAACGTAGGCCGCATCCTCATGGCCGTGGGCAAGTGCTTCGAGTGCAAAATCGTGCCGCACGCGACCGACGTGTGGATCAACGGTTTCCGCGTGGTGTCTGGGGGCGTTCGTGTCGATTTCGACGAACACGCTGTGCGTCGCACGCTGTCCGGTGACACGGTGGACATCGAAGTCTCGCTAGGCGCTGGCTCGTACACTGCCAGAGCCTTCGGTTGCGACCTCGGACCAGGCTATATAGCGGAGAACGCGGCCTATTATTCGAGCTAACTCGCGGGAAGGCCTACTGCGGCACGCAGGTCATCGAAGCGAGGATCGACTCGCAGGGGTGCTAACAGCGGCTCCACGTTCAGATACACTACCCACCCGCGCCGCTCCGCAACAGCGCGCGCCATCCATTCCCAAGCTGCCGCGTGCCTACCCAATGCCAAGTTGAGCATGGCAAAGCAGACCGGGGACACATAAGCCTGTGCTGCCTGCTGCTCCATCCCGTCCAGCAGCGCCTCCGCCTCCGCCGGCTCCCCCGCACTCGCCAGCGCGCAACCGAGCGCCGCCCGCGTGTAGTCGCTGGCGCCGGGTAGGGCAACAGCCTCTCTCAGAAGGCT
>DATMBI010000257.1:0-3092 GCA_035559375.1 Gemmatimonadaceae bacterium
ATGCCGAAGGGGTATACGTCGTCCGGAACGATGAACACGACCCCGTCAGCTCCGACACCGGTCTTCCGCTCGCAAACAGCCTGCACCGTCGATGGCCTCTCGAGCTCACCCGGTGGCTCGTGCCGGGCGTCGAAGAACACGAAATCGTTTCCCGACCCCGACATTTTCCAGAACTCTCGCCAGAGCGACACCTCCTCCTATACCCTCCCGGTAAGCGACCACCAGCGGAGCCGCCAGACCATCCAGACAGCCTCGAAAACGATCTTTCGCGACATCTTGCTGCTTCCCTCGGTCCGATCCACGAAGACAATCGGGATTTCGACGATCCGAAACCCCTTCTTCCAAGCCCTAAAGCTCATTTCTATCTGGAACGCGTAGCCATTTGATTTCACGGTAGTTAGATCGATGGCTTCAAGTACTTTCCTCCGATAGCACTTGTAACCGCCGGTCGCGTCGTACAATGGCAAGCCCGTGACAAAACGCGCGTAGACGTTCGCGAAATAGCTGAGAAGAAGCCGTGCCACAGGCCAGTTAACCACAGTGACGCGACCACCCAGATAGCGAGATCCCAATACTAGGTCTGCATCGCGAGCCGCGGCCAGGAACTTCGGGATGTGGGCAGGATCGTGGGAGAAATCTGCGTCCATCTCGAAGATGTACTCGTAGTCCCGGTCCAGTGCCCAGCGGAAGCCTGCGAGGTACGCGGTGCCTAGCCCGAGCTTCCGCGCGCGGTGTATTACGTGCACCCGCGGATCTCGACGAGCCCTCTGGGCTACGATCTCGCCTGTTCCGTCCGGTGAACCGTCGTCAACTACGAGGACATCTACGTACTCGCTCTGGGCGAGGACGGCGTCGATGAGTCGCTCGATGTTCTGACGTTCGTTGTAGGTGGGAACAACCACCAAGATGCGTTCAGCCACGGCGTCTCGACTCCGCCACAGCACCGAAACACCACCACCCGACGGCGGCTAGTAACGCCAACAAGGTGACTGCCCGACCGATCTCGTACGTCCTACTCCGGAAGGTCAGGTGAACACGCCTGCCTCCCTCCGGAAGCTCTACGCCGATGAGCGTGTAATTGACGCGACCGAGGGGTGCGGGCCGACCGTCTACCGTAGCTCTCCAGCCCGGATAGAAGTTCTCGCTTACGACCAGGGCTGCGCCTAGCGGAGCTGGCTTGTCCAGCTCGATCTCCACATCGCCAGGTGCGTATCTCACTACACTGGCGCGGATGTCCAGCGGCTCAGGAAGCTGGTCTATCTGCGCCCCTCGAACTGGAGCATCCAACGTGAAGAGCGCTGCCCGGCGAACATCGAAGCGTGGATCGAGCAGTGTCCCGAGCACACCACCGTCCTCAGCCTTCACGATGACCGGAGCGACCCATGCGGCAGGATTTTCGTCGGCAGTCTCGAACAGGTAAACAGTTGTGCCATAAGCGTTCTTTACCGGCCCCACCACTCGCCTGAGAGTTGGCACTCCTAGATCCTCCACGTCAGTGAGGACATACCGAATATTCAGCAGGTGCCAGACGTTGGGGTTGACTAGAAGGTTGCGCCAGCCGCTGTTCTTGTCGCCGAGTGTCTGGTAGTTGCGCAGCTCGTTTCCGTGATAGCCGAGTGCCGAGCGGATGCGATGCACCATGAGCCCATCGCCGCGTAGAAACGGATCGCGATCCACCGCGTTGGAAGCAAGCGGCAGGACTCGACCAGGCGCCGATTGATTCTTCATGTAGTCGATGGCCGCGTCACCAGCAAAGAGCTTCGCTGCCGGTGGACTGAACTGCCAGTAGTATCGGTCCACCGTCCAAAGGTCCACCGCGAGTACGCTTGCCAGGAGGAGACCCGCACCTTCGCGGCCGATGCGCCCCAGCGATGCAGCGTAAAGAACCAGGAGCGCCAGTCCCGCGAACGTCGTGGAGCGTAGCGTTCCCATGCGTATGGCAGAGTCGTTAGCGAGGGCGTAGGCCTCGGCGCCCGGTTGCGCGACCGCGACCGCCAACTTGGTGAGCGCTCCCGCCACGCCAAGGAGACCGAGCACGAGTACGACCCCAGTGACCACAGCGAGGAAGCGCCGGTCGATGTCGCGGCGTACCACCCGCTCCATTCCGTGGGCCGCCAGAACAGCAACCGATAGCGCCACGACGAAGAGGATCGTGCTGGGGGCTCTGAAGTATTTGGTACCAGGGACTAGAGCATAGACCAACCTGTAGAACGGCGTGAACCCACCCATTGCCCAGGTCAGGCTTACCAGAAAGGTTAGGCCCCAAAACAACAGTTGTGGTCGCACTGGACTGCCGCGCAGGCGTGCGAAGGCTAGGGCAGCCAGGACTATTACTACCGCTCCCAAGTACTCGCTATGGAGGTGGATTCCGTTGCGTCCCCAATAGTGGTCCAGGATCCCGGAGAAGTGGGGCATGTAGAAATTGACGATCTCTTCTGGGGGCATCGAGAACTGCGTTGCCAGTTCCCAGCTCTTGCCTTCTGCCCTCGGTGACCAGGCTACGTACTCGCGCACCGGATAGAACTGAATGGCACCGATGGCGCCACCCAGCACCAGCGCTACCATTGCAGCGGCTAAGCGCCGAACTAGTTTCCTCCCGTCCAATTCACCTCTGCGAACCGCCCCGAGTCCTACGAAGAGTGCGAAGGCGCCCGCAAGCAGCAGCATGTACTGCAGCAGTTGGGGGTGTGGTGTCAGCACGGCCAGTCCGGTGACTACTGCGAGTGCACCCCAACTCCAGGCTCGTCCTTCCCTCACACCTCGCAGTACCAAGAGGAGGACTAGGGGAGTCAAACTAGCGATGTAGAGCTTCCCGTCGTGACCTGGCGACACCAAGGCAGCCACATTGCCGCCGAGCATGTAAGCGAGCCCGCCGGCCAATGCACCCATGAAGCCGACGCCGGTGGCCCGGAGAAAGAGGTGACAGAAGACGCCCGCCAAAAAGACGTGGACAACGAAGCTCCAGGTCATTGCTACGTCCGTCGGTAGCACCATGCGCAGCAGAAACGTGGGGTAGAAGATGTCGCCGTGCATGGCTGCCACGTACGGAAGTCCGCCGAACAGGTATGGATTCCATAGGGGGAACGCCCTCT
>DATMBI010000258.1:0-8934 GCA_035559375.1 Gemmatimonadaceae bacterium
CCCCGTGCGCGGACGTGGCTCGTTAAGCACAGCCACATGCTCCTGGCTGAGACGCGTTATCTGCCCCATAACGACAGCGGTCACTTCCTCGCCCGAGACACCGACTACGCGAAAGCGCGCAACTGCGACATCGCGCTGGCGAGGATCCACCACGACGCCCTCCATCCCAGGTCGTACCCAGCGCGCCCGGCCGCGCGCAAAAGAGAAGGTCGTGTCTTCGATCCGTGCGATTTCGAACCGGATGCCTCCGACCTGCGCTAAAGCGGGCTCGCTAAAGAGAGCCAGCAGTGCTATTACCAACCAAAGCCTCATCGGTCGAACACCTTGAAGAGGCCTTTGAGGTCGTTGAACATCACTAGAACGAACAGAAGTACGATAGCAAGCAGCCCTGCCCTCATGATGTACTCACGCGTGCGAGCCGAAAAGGCGCTGCCCTTGATCGCCTCGGCGATGTTGAGAAGGACCTGGCCACCGTCGAGTATCGGAATCGGAAGCAAATTGAGGACGGCGACGTTGATGCTCAGAAACGCGATCAACCCGAAGAGGGTCGCCAGGCCACCTCGAGCGGCAGCCACGGATGTCCTTGCGATCGCGATCGGACCACCGAGCTGCGAAACTGGCACCTCGCCGGTGAGAAGTCCGCCGACTACTCTCAACACTAGGCCGGCGGTCGACCAAGTGCGCTCCCAGCCGGCAACCAAGGCCCTCAGTGGGCCCAGTCGCTCGACCCTGGACGCCGGTAGCACACCGATCCGGCCTACCTCCTGCGCCCGCCCCGTAACCACGTTCGTGTCTATGGAGGACCGAGGTACCACAGGAATTTGGAGTGTCGCCCCATTACGCACTATGGTTAGGCGTACCTCGCGTCCAGCCGAAGCCGACACCACCTCCGTCAGTTCCACCCAACTACGAACTTCACGACCGTCGACGGCAACGATGCTGTCGCCCCGCGACAACCCAACCGAAGCTGCAGGCCAACCCGGCACGACGGAATCGACGACCGTGACTGCGTAGGCTCTACCGTAAATGGCAAATACGCCGCTGCTCGCCAGAACCGCCAAGACAACGTTCATGGCCACACCGGCCAGCAAAATGACCAGCCTAGCCCAGAGCGGTTTGGATTCGAACCATCGATCCTTCGGCACCGGCTTGGGGCCGAACGGTACCATGGCCTCTGGATCCCAATCGCTTCTCGACTCGGCTCGAGCGACAGAGTCGCCCGCGGTCGGTTCGCTCGTACTCGCCTCCTTGCCCCCTTCGAGTAGTGCCGTAGCCGAGTCTTCGCGCGATGCCATGCGAACGTAGCCACCTAAAGGGAGGAGACCGATGACATATTCGGTTTCACCACGGCGTCGGCGCCATATGGCAGGCCCGAAACCGATCGAAAAACGCGGCGCGTACACGCCAAAAGCCTTGGCGGCAACGAAGTGCCCGATTTCGTGGACGAGTATCACCAGTCCGAAAACCAGTACCGGAGCGAGCCAGCTCAACATGCGGGCACCCCCCGCACGTGCGCTCGAGCCTCAGCGTCGGCAGCCATCACGTCTTCCAGTGACTCACCAGGGAGATCACCGAGGGCTTCCAAGGCCGATTCGATAGCCATCGATATACCAGGAAAGGACAGCGTTCCGTCGAGAAAGCGAGCCACGGCAACTTCGTTGGCCGCGTTGAACACAGCCGGAGCCGCCCCGCCCCTACGGCCAGCGGCAAAGCCTAAGCGGAGAGCAGGAAAGTCCTCTAGCCGCACTGCTTCGAAAGTGATCGGAGAAACCCGTATCAGGTCGAGGCGCGGCATGGCTAGGTCTTCGAGTCGCTCGGGAAATGTCAGAGCGAACAGGATCGGAAGCTCCATGGATGGCACACCAAGTTGGGCCAGCACGCTACCGTCCACGAACTCTACCAAGGAGTGGACGATGCTTTGCGGATGCACGACTACCTCGATCGCATCGTAAGGCACATCGAAGAGGTAGTGCGCTTCAATTACTTCCAGACCTTTGTTGGCAAGGGTCGCGCTGTCGACAGTGATCTTGCGACCCATATCCCAAGTAGGGTGCCGCAGTGCGTCTTCGGGCGTAGCGAGCCGCAACCTATCTAGGCTCCAGTCTCGAAATGGTCCGCCCGAAGCAGTCAACACGATCTTGGCGACGCTGGAGCGTGGCTGACCGCCGATACATTGCAGTATCGCCGAGTGCTCGCTGTCCACCGGGACAATTTCGCCACCGTGCTCCCGTGCCAAACGCATGGCCAGGTGGCCGGCCACAACCAGTGTCTCCTTGTTCGCCAAGGCAACACGCTTGCCACAGCGTAGGGCCGCCAGTGTGGCCGCCGTTCCCGCAGCGCCGACCACGGCGTTCAGAACGATATCCACACTGGGATGTGTCGCCGCCTCCAGTAAACAGTGCTCGCCCACCGCACAGCCCTTCGGAGCTCCTTCCGCCGCCGTTACCAGCCCGCTGTACTCGGGGCGGTATCTTGCTATCTGTTCGCGTAGCAGAGTCGCGTTGGAGCGAGCCGTGAGTGCCACGACCCTGAATCGGTCCGGATGACGTTCCAGAACGCGCAGGGCACTCTTTCCAATGGACCCAGTCGAACCCAGGACAGCCACGCCACGCATCGTCAGTGCGGCGCAGGAAGGAGGGTCCGCCCGAGCATCAAGTATGCGACAGGGAGCACGAAGTAGAGGCTGTCCAACCGGTCGAGCACTCCACCGTGGCCTGGGATGAGTCGCGAGGAATCCTTGGTACCAGCCTCGCGCTTGTACAACGATTCAGTGAGGTCGCCTAACTGGCCAGCGACGCTGACGACGATGCCGAAGGCGACTGACGCCCACGGGCTCAGCGCTAGCTGCGCGGCTGGCCTGAGTACGGCCTCGACGTACAGCGGCGCAGCCATGGCAGCGGCCACGACCGAACCCACGGCACCGGCAACCGTCTTCTTGGGGCTCACTGCGGGGAGGAGCTTGCGTTTCCCGATCGCTCGGCCCACGAAAAAGGCCGCAGTATCGCTGATCCACGTTAGAATCACTGGGAAGAGTAGCAGGGCGCTACCCGCTGCAGCCCCGATGGCCCACTGGTGAGTACGAAGTGCGAATGCGAACGCGAGTGGAGCACCGCAGTACAGCGCGGCAAAAACGGTAACCGCGGTGGCTTCGAGCGGTCTTTGCTCTGGAGTTCTTTCGAACACAGCCAGAGCCGCTATTGCGACCAGCAGGACTCCACCGATGGGCGCCGGTCTCAGCAACCACCCGGCGCTGAGCGCGTAGGAAGCCAGCGGCATGAGCGCGGCGGTCACCGTAGCTGGGATGAGAAGGCCGTGCACCCCAGTCTTCTCCGCTAACCGGAGCAGCTCCCACGCACCTAACGAGGCCAGCAGCGCTAGGAAGAGCGCCAGCGGCAGCCCTCCCGCCCAAACTAGCAGGACCCCGAGGGGGATAGCTACTACCGCGACAAGGACGCGCTTGGCCAGTTCGCTCATTCTAGGGCGGCCAACCCCGCCTTCAGGACCTCGCACGGATGCGACCCGACCGACCTCGAGCTGGGCAGAAGGGCTGCTGCCCTCACACTTCCATGATCTCCTGTTCTTTCGCCTTCAGCATCGCATCTATCCGGGCGATGTACTCGTCATGGATCTTCTGGAGGTCCTTCTCTGCGTGCTTTACGTCGTCCTCGGAAATGCTATCGAGCTTCTTCAGCCGCTCCCGTGCCTCGGTACGCCAGTGGCGGACCGCGATGCGACCTTCCTCCGCGAGCTTGTGCACTACCCGTACCAGCTCCCGGCGGCGCTCTTCGTTCATGGCGGGAAGTGGTACCCGGATGACGTTCCCCTGCGTTACTGGCTCGAGCCCCAGCTCTGCCTCGCGAATAGCCTTCTCGATCGCTTTTATCTGCCCTTTGTCGAACGGAGTCACCACCAGCAGTCGTGGCTCCGGAGCAGCCACACTGGCCACCTGATTGAGTGCCATAGTGGTCCCGTAGATCTCCACACGGACAGTGTCCAGCATCGCTGTGGTGGCCTTCCCCGAGCGGATGCTGGCGAATTCGTGCCTGGTGCTCTCCAGGGCCTTCTCCATGTGAGCCCGCGCGTCCTTCAGGATCTGCGGGATAGTCGTCGCAGGCGCTGCGCTCATCTTACTAGCGTCCCCACACGCTCGCCCATGACGGCACGCATTACCGATCCCCTACGATGGATATTGAGCACGATCAAGGGGAGGTTGTTCTCCTTGCACAGGGTAACAGCGGTTTGATCCATAACGCCTAGCTCCTCCAGCATCACGTCGCGATAACTGATCTCCTCGTAAAGCCTCGCGTTAGGGTCTTTCTTCGGATCCGCCGAATACACGCCGTCGACGCTGGTAGCCTTGATGATGACGTCGGCTTTGATCTGGATGGCTCGGAGCGCCGCAGCCGTGTCCGTAGAAAAGTACGGGTTCCCCGTCCCCCCAGCAAAGATTACGGTGCGGCCCTTCTCGAAGTGGCGCAAGGCACGCCTTCTGATGTACGGTTCCGCGAGCTCCTCCATCCTGATGGCCGTCATCACCCTGGTGTCCAGCCCCAGGCGTTCCAGTACATCCTGTAGAGCGAGCGCGTTGATGACCGTGCCCAACATCCCCATGTAATCCGCTGCGACCCGATCCATCCCCATAGCCGCCAGCTGCGTACCGCGGACGATGTTGCCACCTCCGATCACCAGCCCGACGGACACGCCCGCGTGGACTACGTCCCGAACCTCTTGGCAGAATCGCTCTACTTGGTCGAAATCGAATCCGCTCCCCTTCTCCCCCGCCAGGGCCTCACCCGAAAGTTTCAGCAGAATCCGCCGAAAAGCGGGTGCCGAAGGCACTGGCCGGGGAATGTGGGTCATTATTCTTCACCCATGCGGAAGCGGACGAAGCGACGAATCTCGAGCGGTGCGCCGGCCTTCGTGCTAGCCTCCTCTACGAGACTTTCAATAGTGCGACTCTCGTCCCGTATCCACGGCTGCTGCAACAGGGTTACGCGCTCATAGTACTTGCGCACCACACCCTCCACCACCTTGGGGACGATCTGCTCCGGCTTGCCCTCGGCACGCGCCTTCTCCTCGGCGATACGGCGCTCACGCTCCACCAGCTCGGCCGGAACTTCCTCGCGGCGCACAGCTTCCGGAGGAACAGGGGAGCCAGCTATGTGTTCTGCTACCCGCTTGCCGAGCTCCTCCGCCGCCTCACCTCTGGGACCGGTTATTTCGACAACCACGCCGATACGCCCGTTGAAGTGAAGGTAGGTTCCCAAGGTACCCTCAGTGGCCAACCGCGCATATCTGCGCAGTACCACCCGTTCGCCGGTGCGGGCCGCAGTCTCCGCGACCAATTCACGCACCGTCTTCCCAGCTGCCCCCGCCACAGGCTGCTGCAAGAAGGCGCTTTGGTCCCCGTCCGCGACTCCGTTCAACGCTTCGAACCGAAGAAGTTCGTCAGCAAGAGTCTCGGCAACCGCACCGAATTCCGCGTTTCTGGAAACGAAGTCGGTCTCGGAATTCAGTTCCAGCAAAGCCGCAGCACGCCTGTCCGGCGCTACGCGCAACACCAGGCGTCCTTCCGAGGCGGCCCTCCCAGCCCGCTGCTCCGACTTGGCGATCCCCTGCTTGCGAAGGTATTCGATCGCCTTCTCCATGTCTCCACCGGTCGCAAGCAGGGCATTCTTGCAGTCCATCATGCCCGCTCCCGTCCGGCGGCGTAACTCCTGGACGTCTTTAGCACTCACCTGTACGTCTGTCATGGAATGATGCTCGTCGCTGTTCCTACGTTGAAGCGCGCCCAGGCCTCAGCTGGTCGCTACGAAAACTCCGCTACACCTACTCACTCCACCTCGCCACCCTCTCCCGCCTCCGCGGACTCAGATGTCTCGCCGCCCTCGCCCGTGCTCTTCCGGCGGGCCGCAATTGCCTCGGGCTTGGCGCGCCTGCGCCGCGGCCGGCGGCGCTTTTTCTTTTCCTCTTCGCCTACCGCCGCGGGCTCGACGCCTCGATCGGAACTGTACGTAATCTCCTCGCCTTCGGGCTCCACTGCGCGTACCGGTGCCTCGCGCCGCGCCTCGAGAATCGTGTCCGCTACGAAGTGAGTAATCAACTCTACCGATCTGATAGCGTCGTCGTTGCCCGGGATAGGTACGGTAATTAGGTCCGGGTCGGCGTTCGTGTCCACGATCGCCACGATCGGAATGCCGAGTTTGTTCGCCTCGCTCACGGCGATCCGCTCCTTACGAGCATCCACCACGAAGAGCAAACCCGGTAGCCGTGTCATGTTCTTTATGCCAGACAGGTACTTGGCGAGCTTGTCGCGCTGCCTAGCGAGCAAGAGCTGTTCTTTCTTGGTGTAGTTCTCGAACTCGCCACCGGCCTCTGTGCCTGCTTCCAGCTCCTTGAGGCGCCGAATCTGCTTCTTGATGGTCTGGAAGTTGGTCAGCAATCCACCCAGCCACCGCTCAGTGATGTAGTGGCAGCCGCTACGTTCGGCCTCGCCCTTGACCAGGGCCGCGAGCTGGGGCTTGGTGCAGACGAAGAGCACGTTCTCGCCTCGCAGTACCACCTCGCGGACGAGCTGCCGAGCCTGCTCCAGCTGTCGCAGAGTCTTCTGCAGATCGATGATGTGGATGCCGTTGCGCTCGGCGAAGATGAAGCGGCGCATCTTGGGGTTCCAGCGCCGCGTCTGGTGCCCGAAGTGGACACCCGCCTCGAGTAGCTGCTCCAGGGAAGGTTGCATCGATGATATGTGGTTCGGGTTGTCTCCTCCGCCTTCGTCAGCGCCACCCTCGACCGGCTTGGCCGGCACCCCGGGAGGCTCTGAAGGCGTGCGTGATCGAATACCAGCCAGTACTTGCGAACTGCTAACGCTTGCTGAACTGGAAGCGTTTACGAGCGCCTGGCCGGCCTGGCTTCTTGCGCTCCACCATGCGGGCGTCGCGCGTGAGCAGACCTAGTTCGCGTAACTTGCGGTGGTACGACTCGTCCAGCTTCGCAAGCGCCCGTGCCACGGCAAGCCGGAGCGCGCCCGCCTGACCGGACTGCCCACCACCTTCGACCTTAGCCCTCACGTCGTAACGACCCAACGTGTCCGTAACGGTGAACGGCTGCTGAATCAAGGACACCAACGTACTTCTAGGAAAGTAATCGCCTAGCGTGCGACCGTTGACGTCCCATTTGCCAGATCCGGGCTGCAGGTAGAGCCGGCACACCGAGGTCTTCCTGCGCCCAACTGCGTGCACGCTGTTCGTCTCGGCCATCAGCGAGCCTCCAAAGCCAGGGGAGCCGGCTGCTGCGCGGCGTGCGGATGCTCCGGACCGGCGTAGACACGGAGCTTGCGCCGTATCACCTGCCGGGCCAGCGTGGTCTTGGGCAGCATACCGTAGACGGCCTTCTCTATCACCCTCTCCGGGTAGCGAGCCATCATGCGCTCGAACGGCGTGAAGCGCTCGTGGCCCATGTAGCCGGTGTGGCGAAAATAGCGCTTCTGAGACGCCTTGTTTCCACTGACACGGACCTTGGCAGCGTTGATGACTATGACGTAGTCACCCGTGTCCATGTGAGGGGTGTAAACCGGTTTGTGCTTTCCCCTCAGTATCTTGGCTACTTCCGAAGCAAGACGACCCAGGATCATTCCGTCGGCATCCACGACGTACCACTTGTGGGTAATGTCCTGAGGTCTAGCCGTATAGGTTCGCATCGCTCGTGAAACGAATCGGTTCTTTACCCGAGACTCACTCCACGGTCCGGGTTATTTCTTGCAGACTTTCAACTTAGACATCCCGTGCCGCCTAGTCAACGGCGCTCAGCCTCGGGATCCGACCGAGCACCTTCCTCCTCGAACTCCAAGAGCACCGCCCCTTTTTCCACCGCAGTGCCGGGCTGCACGCGTACGGCCGAAACTATGCCATCTGCCGGAGCCCGCAGTTCGTTCTCCATCTTCATCGCCTCGACTACTACCACCCCCTGGCCGGCCCTCACTCTAGCCCCTACGTTCACGGTTACGCGCACTACCAAACCCGGCATAGGCGCCACAAGAGGTGCGATCCGCTGGGCCGAGTGGCGTTGCTTGCCCAACGCCGCGAGCGTCCGAGCCACTTCGTCCTGTACCACGACCTCCAGGCGCCCGCAGTCCGTCCAGGCCAGGTAACGGCAATCGTTGCCCTCGCGACGCAAAGCTAGCACATGGTTCCTGCCCTCGACGCGAAGCACGTAAAGACTGTCCCGAACGAGCTCTGTAAGATCCGCACTGACGCGACGGCCGTCGATCTCGATCCCGTTAGGCTCGATCGCCACCACGAACTCGCGCCCCGCGACCTCCACGTAATATCTCATGCCTCTCGAACCAGTTCGCAGACTGTTTCAAGGTGAGCTGTCTGTGGAAACATGTCGAAGCACACTAGTCGTTCGACTCGGTAACTCGGAAGCCGGCTCAGGTCCCGGGCTAGGGTCGCTGGATCGCAGCTCACGTACAGGATGCGACTCGCAGCGTTGGCGTTCCCCAGTATTTCGGTGACCTGTCTAGACAAGCCGCTGCGTGGGGGGTTGGCGATCACCACGTCTGCCGGCAGCACAGACACCAACGCATCTTCCACGGGCGCCGTGATGACCCTACCACGTGGAAGACGCGCTGCAGCCAACGCAGCGGCTTCCGGCTGACGTTCGATGCCGATCACTTGGATGCCCCGCTGCGACAAAGCAACCGCTGTCTCGCCGGTTCCACAGTAGGCATCCACGATCGTTCTCGGCCCGGCCTGCAGGACCCACTCGACGAGCAATTCACGGAGCAACTTCGCCACGGCAGCGTTGACCTGCTCGAAAACGATCGACTCTGCTGCCTGGCTAGCCGTACCGGCGGTGCCGGGAGCAGACCGAGGCAGCCCCCAGACTACTTTGACTAGGGACGGACAGGCACTTCGAAACCGCTCCTGTGACGCC
>DATMBI010000259.1:0-2496 GCA_035559375.1 Gemmatimonadaceae bacterium
GCGCTTGCGCGGTGCGCGAGCCTGTCAGTCGCCCACCGAGACGCTGACCAGGTTACGTCCTAGCTCCTTCGACCGGTAGAGCGCTCGATCGGCCGCATCGAGCAACTCCTTAGCGTTCTCCACACGGTCTCCGAGCGACGCAACACCTACGCTCACGGTGATGCTACGGTCGGTCCAGGGGGCGCTCTCTACGGCCTTCCGGAGGCGTTCGGCAAGTTCCAAGGCACCCTCACTTTCCGTATCGGGGAGAATGACAGCCAGCTCCTCGCCTCCATAACGTGCAGCAAAGTCAGTGGCCCTTACGTTGCGTGCCAAGATGCCGCCCACGCTGCGAAGCACGCCGTCACCAGCGAGATGTCCGAAACTGTCGTTGTACTCCTTGAAGCGATCGATATCCAACAGCAGGAGCGACAGAGGTCTGCCGTGGCGACGAGCTCTCTCCACCTCTTCCTCCAGCCGCTCTTCGAAGGCACCTCGATTGCGCAACCCTGTGAGTGTATCGGTGGCCGCCAGCTCCGCGAGCTGCCGATTCGCCTGCGCCAGCATTTCTTGCTCTCTACGGAGCCGGCGCTCCGCCTCTTCGAGGCGGCGCTGGTATTCCTTTGCCTCCGTGATGTCGCGCGACCAAGACTGGAGCGCAACGACGTCTCCACTGGAGTCGTGAACGGGACGCCACACGATGTCCAGCCATACGTAACGCCCCGTCTTGTGCATGAGGCGGCACTGGATGGCCGTGGCCGGTTCGCCACACAGTAGTTGGCGGAAGTGCCGCTGGCAGCGATCGACGTCCTCGGGATGGACCAAGGCAAAGGGCGTCGAGTGAAGCAGTTCCTCTCGCTGGAAACCGAGGATACGCTCGCACGAGGGGCTAACGTAGGTGAAGCGGCCGTCGGTGTCGTGTACAGCCACTAGATCGCTTCCGTTCTCCGCTAGAAGGCGGTAGCGCTCTTCGCTCGCCCGTAGTGCTTCCGCCGCTTTGGCACGTTCTAAGTCGGTTTCGTGGAGATGAGCCCCTACCACCGCCACGAACAGCATTAGAACCAAGATCGTGCTCATCACCATCAGCGTCTCGGCCAGGTCCACGTCCACCCAACCAGCACGCCTGCTGTAAATTGCAATCGCTCCGAAGCCGAGCGGGATGAGCACCGCTGCCGGGAAGAGCCAGCGCAGTAACTTGGCGCCAGGACTATCCTCGAGTACGACCGCCAACAAGCCGCGACCGCTGGAACGAGCGAGCACCCCGATAGCAGTCAGAGCCAGCACGACCGCCGTGCTGGCAGGAACCCGCCTGAACTCTTGAAGGGAGCGAAACCAGCCACCTCCTGCCCAACTTTCCACTATCGAGCTTTGGGCGCTGAACAGCACGGCCAGTGCCAGAAGTTGCGCTGCGACAGCCGCCGGGCGCTGCCAGCGCTCCTGAAGGAGCAAGGCTACCCCGAGCAGCACACAATCCACACCGGCTTCGTCCACGAACAGCGACCCTGTACCGAGAAGACCACTCGCCGCCCCTAACAGGCCCAAGGCCACGACGCCCGCCGCGAGCAGCCGACCAGCTATGGGCAGCCACGCACGGCCACCAGCATGCGTGAAAGAGAATAGCGCCACAGCCAAAGCAGCAGCGCACCACCTCGTGTGATCGAATCCGTGGCTGGTAGCTGCGGTAGCTGCGACACGCGAACCGACGGCAAAAATGGCCAGTCCGATGCCGGCGGCCGCAACGGCGGCAATGGCCGCAGCCCTCGAAACGCTAGCGCCTACATCGGTTGCGCTGCCGCGCGACCCGGACCTTTGGCTGGCATCCCGAGGCGCATCGGGCAAGCGTTCCAGCGATAGTTCCATAGATACTGCGCAGACGCCCTCAGTACACGACGCGTAACGACACTCGCTAGCGAAGCGCGCGCTGATGGCGGTACGTGTGCGCTACGCCCGTACCGTCGCCAGGCGCCACACCCGCCCCTCGGCCAGCAAAGCATCCACTTCGGAGGCGGGGAGAGGACGCGCAAAGTAGAAACCCTGAGCCTGATCGCACCCCACTGCCCGCAGGAGCTGCAACTGCTCCTCGCGCGTCACACCCTCGGCGACGACCTCGAGTCCGATAGCATGAGCTAGAGCCACGATAGCCCGCATCACGTGCAGAGAGCGCTCCTCGCAGTCGATCGAACTCGTGAAAGCGCGGTCCACCTTGACCGCATCCAGAGGGAGGCGGTGCAGGTAACTAAGTGCGGAGTAACCGGTCCCGAAATCGTCTAGATGGATACCCACCCCCATCTCGCGCAACGCTTTCACTGTGTCCACCGCTGGATGCTTCTGCAGCAAGAGGGCGCTCTCGGTGATCTCGAGATTCAGGTGACCAGGAGGAAGGCGCGTTTCGTCCAGAATCTGCCGCACGACCATGAGTAGATCGGGTTGAGCGAACTCGCGTACCGACAAGTTCACCGAGACTGTGAACAGCTCGTGCTCGGGATAACTATCATGCCAGCGGCGCGCCTGCCGGCA
>DATMBI010000260.1:0-7718 GCA_035559375.1 Gemmatimonadaceae bacterium
GAACTCCCTCCGGCGCTGCCACCAAGCAGAGAAAACGAATTCGGCTAGCGCCTGCCTTCTTGAGCGAAGTCACAGCCGCGACTGCGCTTCCACCAGTCGCAAGCATCGGATCGAGCACCAGGAACTCACGCTCTGCTGTGTCGGAAGGCACCTTGAAATAGTAGTCCACTGGCGCCAGTGTGTCGTGATCCCGATAGAGCCCGATGTGGCCTATGCGCGCCGATGGGACGAGCCTCGCAATTCCTTCCACCATTCCCAAGCCCGCGCGCAGGATGGGCACCAGGGTCAACTTCTTGCCGCTCACCTGCCAGCCCATGGTGCGTTCCAGTGGCGTTTCCACCGGGACTGGCTCTAACGGCAAAGTACTCGTGGCCTCGTAGGCCATGAGCATCGCCACCTCTTCCACCAGTTCTTTGAAGATCTTGGTGGGGGTGTCACGAGAGCGCAGTAAGGTAAGCTTGTGCTGGACGAGAGGGTGTCGGACGAGCTGTAGGTTGGGAAACTGCGGAGTGGAATCCATGGGCGCCAAAGTACTAATTTGGACGCCATGAAAGAATACCAGGCTGTGATCCAGCGTCTCACAAGGCACACGCGCGAGGACGAGGACGCACTCACCGATCTCTTCAACGAGCGTAGTCGCAGTGGCTGGGAGCCGGTCATGATGGCGCAGGATGAACAGCGGCTGACCATCGTGTTTCAGCGAGAGACGGAGCCCGAAGTAGAGCGCTAAAGTGGAGATCTACTTCGCCGGTGCGGCCCGACGGGTAACTGGATCGTGTCACCTGTTGCGGGTCAATGGCCGGCTCATCGCATTGGACTGCGGGCTCTTCCAGGGGAAACGCGCCGCCAGCGACCGCGCCAACCGGCGCCTCCCAGCACCGGTTTCCGACATCGAAGCCGTAGTTCTCTCGCATGCTCATATCGATCACGCGGGTAGGCTTCCGTTTCTAGTAAAGGAAGGCTTCGCAGGCACTATCTGGGCGACCGACGCCACGCGCGATCTCTGCAACTTCATGCTCATGGACGCCGCGCATATCCAGCAGAAGGACGCCGAGCATCTCGAGCGCCAAGGGCGTCCCTTCGTGCCGCCCCTTTACGCGGCGCGCGACGTGGCCGCGACAATGCACCGCATGGTGGGAGCGCCCTACCATCAGCCGCTGCAGGTCGCACGGGGAGTCACCGTAACCTTTCTGGATGCCGGTCACATCCTGGGTTCGTCCTCGGTGGTGCTAGACTGCGAAGAGAGCGGGGTACAGCGACGGGTCGTGTTTTCGGGCGACATAGGCCGCAAGGGACGTGCTATCGTGCGCGATCCTGAGCCTCCGCAAGCTGCTGACGTTGTTATCATGGAGTCGACCTACGGCGACCGAGAGCATCCCCCAGTGGAAAACGAGCGCCAGCGCTTGGGGGCGATCGTTCGGGCCGCAGCACAACGCGGCGGAAGGGTGTTGATACCAGCTTTTGCCCTCGGGCGAACACAGGAGATCATCTACGATCTTCACCTACTAACCGAGAGCGGCGCCATCCCCACGATTCCTATCTTCATAGACAGCCCCTTAGCAGTAGATGCTACCTCGGTCTTCGAGCTACATCCTGAGTGCTTCGATCGGTCCGAGGACATAGTGCGGCGAGTACGAGAACTCTTTCGTTTCGGATTGCTCCGCTACGTGCGCGATGTGGAGGATTCCAAAGCGCTCAACTCGCTCAATGGCCCGATGGTCGTGATCGCAGCTTCCGGGATGGCAGAGTCGGGCCGGATACTGCACCACCTGTTGCACGGTGCTTCCGACCCCCGCAACGTCATAGTGATCGTGGGCTTTCAAGCTGCTCATACCCTGGGTCGCCGAATTGTCGAACGGCAGCCCTTTATCAGGGTGTTCGGTGAGGAGGTACCGCTTCGGGCTAGCGTCGAGGTGCTCGAAGGATACAGCGCCCACGCGGATCGTCGGGAGCTGATGGAGTGGCTGGCAACAGTTAGAGAGTCGTCGCCTCGGCTCCGAACTGTTTATCTTGTCCACGGTGAGCCTCCATCACAGGAGGCGCTCTCGGCAGACCTCCTTGCCCAGGGCTACCAGGTCAGGATACCGGCCGAGGGCGATAGCGCAACACTGTAGGGCCTCGCCACTCGGCGGGCGTGCCTGCAGACACTCGGCTCTCGAATGGACGCAGCACCGAACAACCGACGCCGGTGGCGGTTCCTTCTTTACTCGCTGGCAGCGCTGGGTAGTGTGTGGCTATTCAGTGCGGCTGGTGTGCTGATAGTGGCAGGACGCGATGCTGCGGTACAATCGGATGCCATCGTGGTACTGGGAGCCGCCCAGTACGCCGGCCGCCCTTCGCCGGTCTTGCGTGCCAGGCTCGATCACGCCGCGAACCTCTGGAGACTGGGATACGCACCGTGGCTAATCGTAACCGGCGGCAGAGGGCGGGGTGACACGACTAGCGAGGCAGCCGTCGGCCGCCGCTATCTATTGCGCCAGGGGATACCGGATTCGGCGATCCTAGTGGAGCCGGAGGGCAGGACAACGGAGGCCTCCGTGCGGGCCGTGGCAGCGATGATGCGCGAACGCAAGCTAGAACGCGCTATCTTGGTTAGCGATCCATTCCATATGCTACGCCTTCTGATCCTCGGGGAGCGCCACGGCCTCCGTTGCGTCACCTCTCCGACCCGAACCAGCCCTATATCAGCTAGCCCGATGCGCGTGCTGGAGTACGTGCTCGCGGAATCGCTGAAGGTGCCGTACACGGCGGCACGCGCGGTCCTAGGACTGTGACGCCTTCGGCCGTTCGCAGTAGCATGGTTGGCGGAACTCCTAGTGCGCGCGCCCTTTGGTGTTCGGTCGCTCTGCTGGCTGGCCTGGCGCCGCTGGCGGGCGGTCAGTCGCCGGCAGTGCGGCTGGATTTGCAACCTGGCTATATCGCTGCGGATTTCCTATCGCCGCCACCGGGTGTCTCTTCGACCACGGGCTTCAACTTGCGCTTTGCCGCGCGGTTCACAACAACCCTTCCCTGGCTCGTTCCCGTGGTGGGCGGTTCCGTGACTCCTTACGGTACTACTGGTCCGAGCACGCGCAACCACAACTCTCCGAATCTTTTCACGGGCAATATCTTCCCGATTCTTCCGCCGGCGCGTACCGGCGGCTGGCTGACAGCGGAGTTGCCGCTGCTAGTGTACCATTCGTACGGAGGCGGTCGTCCCGACAACCCGCGACTGTTCGGTCCCGACCTCTTCCTGCAGTTGGCTGCGTACGTGCATGTGGGAGAAAAGTTGCTGCGTGAACTGGGTCCGGGCTGGACGTACCTCGATGCCTACATGTTTTGGGAACAGAACATGACTCCCAATCCGGAGCCGAGTACGCAGCGTGTAGACCGCTTCAATCCCGTGCTCCTCTTCGGACTATCTCTTAGAATCGGTGGGAGCGCTGGAGCCGGCACCAAATGAAACTGCACATCCCGGTCGAGACAGAGCAGCTGGAAAACGGCCTTACCGTGGTCTACTCGGAGGACCATGCTGTCCCGATAGTAGCGGTGAACCTCTGGTATCATGTGGGTTCGGCGAACGAGCGACCGGGTCGTACGGGTTTCGCGCACCTCTTCGAGCACATGCTTTTTCAGGGATCCGAGCATGTCGCTGCCAACGAGCACTTCGAGTTGATCCAACGTGCAGGTGGTACTGCAAACGGATCGACGTGGCTGGACAGGACTAACTATTACGAAACGGTGCCATCCAACTACTTGGCGCTGGCCCTGTGGCTGGAGGCAGATCGCATGGGGGCCTTGCTCCCCGCGATGACTCGCGAAAAGCTCGATACCCAGCGCGAGGTGGTCAAGAACGAGCGCCGCTGGAGTGTGGACAACCAGCCCTACGGCACCTGGTGGGAAAAGCTACCAGCGCTGTGTTTTCCTGAGTGGCACCCCTTCCACCACTCGCTGATCGGATCCATGGAAGATCTATCTGCAGCCAGCCTCGACGACGTGGTGGAGTTCTTCCGCACGTATTACACGCCTGACAACGCAGTCCTCACCATCGCCGGCGACTTCGAAATGTCCAGGGCAAGTTGTATGGTGCGGCAGTACTTCGGTCCCATTCCGCGCGGGCAGGGGAAACCCCCTCTGCCACCGATGGACTTGCCCGAGCGGTTCGGTGAGTGGCGCCGCGAAACTGTTCCCGACGCAGTGGCAGTGCCAAAGCTGTTCCTGGCTTTTCGGAGCCCGGTCTTCGGGAGCCCCGGCTACCTCGCTGCGGAACTCTGTTCGATGGTGCTGGGGAGGGGGCGCAGCAGCCTGCTACACAGGACTCTGGTCCGCGAACGCCGGGTGGCGACGGCGGCTACTGCATTCACCTTCGGCCTTGCCAAGGGTTCCGACCTGCTAGTCATCGAGGCTACTGCCCGCCCCGGGGTTTCCGCCGAGACTCTCGAGAGCGAGGTAGTGGCAGTGGTGGACGAGCTCCGCGCTGGAGTACTCGTAGAAGAACTCCAGCGCGTCAAGGCGCTCGAGGAGACCGGTTTCGTAGCCGATATGCAATCAGCTGCCGAGCGTGCTGACGAGCTCTCTCGTTATGCGACGTATCTCGGCGACCCGCGCCTCGTCAACGATTACCTGCCTCGTCTAGAGGGCACCAGCAGCGACGCTGTGGCCGTCTTCGCCAGAGAGCGGCTGGGGCCGGACAATAGGGTCAGTTTGATTTACGTACCGCGAGACTAGAGAGAGTTCCTCGGTGATCGACGTTAGCAGCCCGGCAGCGCAGCGGCCTTTACCCGATCCGCCTCGTCCTTATAGGTTCCCGCCCTTCCAGCGGGGGCGACTCGCCAACGGAGTCCAGGTGCTGGTTGCCCAGGTGCGCCGGACGCCTCTAGTGACCTTGAGAATAGTCCTCGATGCAGGAGCTGCTCGTGACCCGCTCGAGGAAGCAGGACTGGCTTCGCTCACTGCGCAAGCCGTAGCGGAGGGCACTGCGCGACTCGACGGCGCGCTGCTAGCGCGGGAGTTCGAAAAGTTGGGCGGTGCGCTTTCCACCCATATCTCGTGGGACTCGGCCGGTGTGCAGACTACGGTGCTACGGGAGCGAAGTGCCGCGGCCATGGCGCTGCTCGCCGAGGCCGTGTGCGAACCCGCCTTCCCAGAGCGCGAAATCTTGCGTCTCAGGGACGAACGCCTAGCAGAGCTACTCGAGTTGCGAACTGAGCCTCGCGGGCTGGCTGACCAACGCTTCGCTGAATTTTTGTACCACGTCAGGTCGAGGTACTCTCTCCCGCAGGGCGGAAACGAGCACACGGTGGAAGCACTTTCTCGCGAGGCGTGTGCGCGTTTTCACTCGCAGCACTACACCCCCGTGTCCACGGCCCTAGTTGCTGTCGGCGACATCGAGCTCGGCGAAGTCATCGACGCTGCCGCGCGCCACTTAGGTGACTGGGAGGGGTTGCCCCCGCGGGCCGCGGAGCTGGTGGTCGAGCCAGCCCGAAGGGAGCGGGCGGTCGCCGTGATCGATCGTCCCGAAGCACCGCAGACAGAGATTCGGGCGGGGCACATCGGGCTGCCGCGGCAGCATCCAGACTACTTCAGGGTAGTGGTGCTGAATGCCATTCTGGGCGGGCTGTTCAACTCTCGACTCAATCTCAACCTGCGCGAGCAGCACGGCTATACGTACGGAGCCTCTTCTTCGTTCGAGTGGCGGCGAGGAGCGGGGCCGTTCACCATTTCGGCGGCAGTGGCCACGGAGGTGACGCTTCCAGCCCTGGGCGAGATCCTGCACGAGCTCGAGCGCATCAGGAACGACCCTCCGGAGTCCCACGAACTCACGCTTGCGACGTCGTTTTTGCAAGGAGTTTTCCCTCTGCGCTTCGAGACCACAGAGGCCATAGCTAGCGCTCTAGCGTCGCTAGTGATCTTCGGGCTTCCGGACGATTACTACGATCGTTATCGGGATCTCGTGGGTGCGGTCTCGGCCGCGGATGTGCACCAGGCTGCGCTGAGGCACATACGTCCCGACGAACTCCAGTTCGTGCTGGTAGGTGATTACAGCCGCATCGGAAGCTCGCTGCAGGATGCCGGGCTCGGGAGCGTATTTCGATTCGAAGCTGAGGAAGAATCTTTGACCCTCGGGGACCAATGAGCGAAGCAGCGCGCCTCACATCGCACCGCGCATATTCCGGTCGGCTGATCAACGTGGACGTAGATACAGTCCGGCTACCTACTGGTGTCGTGACCGAGCTCGAGATGGTACGCCACCCTGGCGCGGCAGCTGTGGTTCCGTTCCTGTCCGACCCCTCGGGTCCCGATCCACAGGTTCTACTCATCCGCCAGTACCGATACGCTGCTGGCGGCGCACTGTACGAAATACCCGCTGGTACCTTGCGGAGCGGCGAAACTCCTGAGGAATGCGCGCGGCGGGAGCTGTTGGAAGAAACTGGATGCCGTGCCGGTATCCTCGAGGCCCTCACGGGGATCTACACGACCCCAGGCTTCACAGACGAGTACATCCACCTGTTCATGGCGGTGGAGCTGAGCCGGGGCGACAGCAGTCACGATCGTGACGAGGTCATCGAGACCGAAGCTCGGACAATTTCGCAAGCTCTCGCAATGATTAGGGACGGTCGAATCGTGGACGCTAAGACCATTGTAGCCCTCCTTTTCGCTGCCGGTTTCAAGTTGGGCTGGTAGGCCATCCCCTCGACCTGCTGTCCAGTGCCTGTCGAAGGGGTGCGTCCCCTCGGGAGGACACCGGGGTGGGCTAGGCCGGCGCTTCTCTGTCCAAGTCGTTATAATTCAATCTGCTACCTGAAGCCGCCTTAGGTCACATTGCGGGCACGGCTGATGCCTTAGAATATCGTCGTGGGGCTAACGACGGGGCCTGGGAACCGTCAACTATATGCAGTCTGGCACGGCCAGATGCAGGACTTCATATGGAGAGGAGCACAATGACTGACCTCGCGGTTCGGGCGGCGACCGTTGCGTCGGGCTCGACGGTCAGGGAGCAGCTGCGGCAACTGGACGATGGTGCGCTGGTGAAGGCGTTCCTGGAGGGAGAGTCGCGCGCGTTCGACGAGCTCGTGGAGCGCTACCAGACGCGGCTCTTGAACTTCATCTACCGGACAACCGGCGACCGTGAACGGGCCGAGGATCTCGTTCAAGAGGTTTTCGTAAGAGTATACCGTCACATCCACCGGTTCGATCGTTCCAAGAAGTTTTCTACCTGGATCTATACCATCGCGTCTAACCTCGCGAAGAACGAACTGCGCAACCGCTCTCGTAGCCCGCTAGTGCTGTTCCAGACCATAAGACGCAATTGGCAAGACGAGGACCGGCCTCTCCAGTTCGAGGCTGTAGGTAGCCGGCCGGACGACCTCTTCCGTAAGCGGCACTTGCGGCAGTTGGTGGAGGAGTCCGTCCAGAAGCTACCGCCGCATCACCGTGAGGTGTTCGTGCTTCGGGAGCTGGAGGGCAAGTCGTACGAGGAGATAGCCGAGATCACCTCGTGCAACCTCGGCACCGTGAAATCGCGGCTCAACAGAGCACGTAACGCGTTCGCGGCGATCATCGCACCCCACCTCAAGTAGTTTCCCGGAGTATGAGGAAAGTGGCCCCCGGGGTGACACCCGGGGGCTCGTTGCATCGACTGTAGCCGTTTTCCCTCTTTGCACGCGGGTCGTCCAGTGTTATAAACGGAACCGCCGTTAGTGCGCCGGTGTACCGGAGCCGTCGGGTTCTGAAGCTGG
>DATMBI010000261.1:0-3695 GCA_035559375.1 Gemmatimonadaceae bacterium
CTGCGCTCCTCGCTGGCGCGCCAAGAAATTCTCGAGGACGATACTTGGCCGCTCGCCAAGCCGGTGGACCTGCGGGCCGCACTCCGGCCCTTTAGTTCTGGCGATGCCAGCCGATAACTCCCCGCAGACGGCCACTAGGGGCCGTCCGAAGTAGGCCGGGGAAGGGAAGCCCCGGAACGTCCGTCAGGGAGTGAACAGGTTATGCGGATCAACACCAACATCACGGCGCTCAACGCGTACCGTAACCTCGGTGTGAGCACCGAAGGCGTAGGGCGTCAGATCCAGAAGCTCTCGTCCGGCTTCCGGATCAACCGGGCAGCGGACGACGCCGCCGGCATGGCCATCGCCAACAAGCTGCGTGCGGAAGGGAAGAGCCTCCTGCAGGCTTCCCGCAACGCCTCGCAGGCCAGCGCGATGCTGCAGATCGCCGATGGCGCCGTCAACACTATCACCACCATCCTCGACCGCATGAAGGAGCTGGCGGCGCAGGCCAACTCGGACAACGCGGGTACGGAGCGGTCCAAGCTCGATGCCGAGTTCCAGGAACTCATAAGCGAGATAGACCGCATCGTTAGGACGACGAAGTACCAGGGGACTGCGCTGGTGGACGGGACGTTCGGCTCCTACGTCGATCTGGCGGCCAGCAGCGCCGACGGTGTGGCAGGAGTCTCGCAGATCAGCATCAGCGGTACCAAGGTAGGGACCTACACCTTCAGCAGCCCTGCTGCGGGCCAGTTGACGCTGGACGACGGAAACGGCGTCACGCAAACGATCTCCAATTCGAACGACGCCCAGGTCTTGAACTTCGACGTCTTCGGCATCAAGGTGACGACCGTTGCTGGATACGTGGCCGACTCGCTCGATGGCGAAACGATCGTGGTCGCCGGCGGAACCGGCAAGTTCATGGTGAGCTCGAGCGGTGACTACAGCGGCTACGACCTGGTCTCGCTAGGGTCGGTGGACCTGAGCGTGGGTTCGTCCGGCCTCAACATCCAAGGGCTCGATCTGCTTTCGGCAGCCAACGCCCAGACGGCGCTGACCAGGATCGATCAGGCACTGGACCACGCCAACGACGTGATCGGTGCTATCGGTGCGGCTCAGAGCCGTTTCGACTTCGCCTCGGCGAACGTCAAGACGATTCTGGAGAACGTCCAAGCCGCCGAGTCGGTGATACGCGACGCGGATATGGCGTTCGAGATGACGCAGTTCACGAAGTACCAGATCCTGCAGCAGGCCGGTGTGGCCATGCTCGCGCAGGCGAACCAGGCACCGCAGGCGATCTTGGCGCTTCTTCGCTCCTGATCGCAGCAGCGGAGCCGCGGATCTCGGGGGGCCGGAGCCATCCGGCTCTCCGAGTCCGGCACTTTTTCGGAGGTTACTAGAGTCGGATGGAACCACTGAGCAGCGTTTCGGGGATCGCTAGCGGGGTCAACTTTCGGGACCTGGTCGACGCTATCGTCGCGGCCCAGCGACAACCGATAGAGAGGGCTCGCCAGGCGATCAGCGAGGCCAGTGCACGCCGCACGGCACTCGAGAACTATCGTTCGCTGCTCGTCAAGCTGCGAGATGCAGCTGCGAAACTCGCGAGCGACGCTGCCTTCGATGCTCGCACTGTGACCATCACCGGCACTGCGTCCGGCGGGCGGCCAGTGCTGCGCGCTTCGGCCGCAGCAACGGCCGTCCCCGGGCGCTATTCCGTGGAAGTACAGTCGCTCGCGCGGGCAGAGAAGCGCGCCAGCACCGGCCAACTGTCGGCCACCGACCCCCTGAATCTGAGCGGCGAATTCAGCGTGAATGGCCGGACAATAACGATAGACGCGTCCGATTCGCTGGCGGACATACGGGACGCCATAAACGCGGCCAACACCGGATCGACACCCTCGGGTGTCACGGCGACGATTCTCAGCGTCGCACCTAACGAGCACCGCCTAGTGCTCTCCGCGGACGCTACCGGAAGTGCCGGCATGTCGCTGGCGGACACGAACGGCAGCGTACTGAGTGACCTCGGCTTGCTCGCGCCCAGCGCTGTGATATCAGCAGGCAGCGACGCGGTCGTCGTAGTGGACGGCATCACCATCACCCGGTCCAGCAACAAAATTTCCGACGCGATCGAAGGTGTCACACTCCAACTAGAAACTGCCGAACTCGGCACGGTGGTCACGCTCACGGTCGACCGCTATACCCAAGAAGCCGTCGGCGCTGCCAAAGCTTTCGTGGATGCATACAACGCCGTGGTGGAGTTCGTGCGGAAACAAGCACAGGGCGAACTGCGCAATGACCCTACCCTTCGTACCAACAGGAGCCAGTTCGCCCAGTCGGTGCTTTCGTTTCTGGTGAGCGGAGCCGGTGGAGATCTGACCGGTAGTGCCCTCGGTTTTTCTCTCACCCGCGACGGCCGGCTGAATGTGGACGAAGCCCGCTTCCAGAGCGCCCTGGAGAGTTCCTTCGAAGACGCACGAAGCACTGTAGCCAACGCCTCGGGTTTGAACGTTTTACGCGAGGCGCTCGACGACCTACTCGCACCGGGAAGCGGTATACTGGATGCGCGCAAGGTTAGGCTCGACGAACAGGTACAGACGCTGGAGAGCCGCATCGCCCGGATGGAAGACAGACTGGAATCGAAAAGAGCGGCACTCCTCAAGCAATACATCGAGATGGAGAGATTGATCGGTACGCTACAGTCGCAGGGCAACTACTTGAGTAGCCAACTGGCTGCACTGCAGCCGAGGAGTAGCAAATGAGCTACGCGGCAGCAGCCCGATACCAGGAGCTGGACCTCGTCACGATGTCCCGCGAGCGGCGGGTGTTTCTCGTGTACGGTCATGTCGTCGCCAATCTCAGACAAGGCCTGTCCGCGATGGACAAAAAGGACATTGGCGCCCGGAGCCGGCACCTCCTCAAGGCGTGGGACTTGGTTGCACTCCTCCTGGACTCGCTCGACCTGGAACGGGGCGGAGAGATTGCCGCCAATCTGGCTCGACTCTATCGCTGGATGCTCGTCGAAATCGCGGAGGTCAACGCTAGACCTGATGGCTCGCGCCTGGAGCGGCTGATAGTCCTAGCGGAAGAACTCCATCGGGCCTGGGAGGCGGCCGCTGCCACGATGGGAAGCGGTTCGTCTGCTGGAGCAGGCTGAGTATGTTCATGTGGAGAGCCTAGCGTGGCGCTCGTCAGTTCGTGGCAGCCATCGCCCCGTTATCTCTTCTCGCACAGGAGAAGTCCCGATGTCCGTCGATAAAGTGCCTCCGAGTGGAGCGGGCCGACCGGCACCGCTGCGGCAGGAGCAGCTGGACCGTACGCGCGAGAGCTCGTCGCCTGAAATGCAGGCGACACCGCGCAACGAAGCAGGAACACAGGCGGCCGCTACTGACGAAGCGAAGCTGTCTCCCGAGGGACGCGAGCTAGCTCGAGCGCAAACGGACGTCCCTGAAGGGACACTCGGGCCCGCCGAACTGCGGCAGGTACTGCAATGGCTGGAAGCTGGGGCGCACAGGGATCCAGCAGTACTCGATTCGCTCGCGCGACGGCTCGCCAACGAACTGAACGGACCCGATAGGAAGACGGACGGCGCGCAGTAGCAGAGCCAGATTATCGCTAGAAACCTCGGCGGGGCGTAGAGCGTAGTTCAGGCGTTCCCTTTCCCCGTGGCGCCATGCTGACTGCGCTAGTGCTGGCGGCAATTCTGCAAGCGGGTG
>DATMBI010000262.1:0-3930 GCA_035559375.1 Gemmatimonadaceae bacterium
TTCGCCTCTTTCACGGTGCCGCTGGTGGTCATGCTCACTGTGCCGCTAGCTGCAGCGGGCGGCCTCGTCTTCCTCTACCTAACGGGCCAGAGCATCAACGTGGTGTCGCTGATCGGCATCGTAGTGATGATCGGCATGGCCGACAACGAGGCGGTAGTGAAGTTGGACGCAATCCGGCGTTTCCGCGAAACCGGCCATTCGGTAGAGGAGGCCGTGTTGCTAGGGGGCCAGCAGCGACTGCGGGCCATAGCGATGACTTCGCTCACCACCATTACAGGGGTACTTCCGCTCGTGTTCGGAATCGGCAGCGGCGGCCAGCTTTACCAGCCTTTGGCGGCGGGTGTCATAGGTGGGAGCGTTTCGGCGTTGCTGGTGACGTTCTTCCTTCTGCCAACTGCTTACGCAGTAGTAGAACGGCGCCGAGAGCGGTCGCTGGCTGGCAGTGCTTCCAGCACGTTGTCCGCCACGGCGACCGCACTCCGCGAAGGCGAGCAGAGAGTGAGCGCGCGGTGATTCGTTGGGCTGTCTCGCGACCGGCCGTTATCTGGGCCACCTGTGCCAGTATCCTCGTTGCCGGTGCCGTCTCGTTCACGCGGCTCGCGCTGGCCACAAAGACGGAAGTAGAGCTTCCTCGGCTGGAGATCTCCGCCGCCTGGCCGGGAGCATCGGCGGAGCTGGTGGAGATGTACGTCACTTCCCCCATCGAAGCGCTGGTGCAGGGGGTGCGTGGCGTGCGGCGTACTCAGAGCACATCCACGGAGGGCTCGGCCTCGGTCACGGCGCACCTCGACGCCAAAGCCGATGTCCAGTTGACCAGGCTGGCTATCCTGGAACGCCTGGAGCTGTTGCGGCCGGAACTCCCGGCAGGAGTAACGCGTCCCACGGTACAGAACTACGTACCCAGGGAATTGCAGGAAGAGCCGCTGTTGCGCCTAACGCTAGCCGGTCCTTACACCGCCGGCACGCTGCAGAAGATCATCGACGACAAGCTGGAACCGGTGCTATCCGCTGTTCCGGGGGTAGCGGGCGTGTCGCGCATGGGCGGCACGGACGTGTCCGTCACCGTTTCGTACGATGCCGTTCTACTACGGCAGCTCGGTATTTCACCTGCAGCGCTCTCGCAGGCGATCAGCGAGGCTCGGTTCGTGCGCGCCTTGGGGCGGGAACGGCGCGGTGCGATGCAGCTCGAGGTGGCGGGACGCGACCAGCCGGATGCCATCGAGCAACTCGAGCTCCTCCCAGTGCGAGCGAGGAGCGGGCGCGTTTTCCGCCTGGGCGAGTTAGCCAGTATTCGGTCCGAGGAAGACGCTGGCGGGCGCTTTTTCCGGATCAATGGCGAGCCGGCCCTGGCGCTCACGGTGGAGCGTTTGCCATCCGCGGACGCCATCAGGACTGCGCGCGCAGTAAGGGCCGCCTTGGAAAACGTTCGATCCACGCTACCCCCTGGTATTGCTGTCCGCGTGGTGAGCGACAACAGCCGCGAGCTGGAACGTCAGTTAGGCGACCTCGTCAAGCGAGGCGCGATCGCGTTCGCGGCCGTGGTTCTGGTGGTCGGGCTGATGTTGCGCGACCCGAAGGCCGTCGGACTCGTTATGGGGAGCGCGGCCGTCTCCATCGCTGGTACGGCCTTCGGTTTGTATGTGCTGCGCGTCCCCGCCAACCTGCTTACCCTGGCCGGTTTGGCTATGGGTGTAGGGATCCTGGTGCAGAACGCGCTCGTCGTAGTGGACCGCTTGGGGAGTGAGCCGGACACCCCGGATGGCCGTGCCCGCGCGGCAGCAGGTATAGCACCCGCGGTGCTAGGTGCTACGCTCACCACGGCAGTAGTGTTGTTCCCGTTTCTCTATCTACAGGGCGATGCACGCGCCGCCTTCGTTCCGTTCGCTGCGGCGTTCCTTATGGCGCTCGCTTGGTCCGTAGTGACCGCGTTGGTAATGGTTCCGGCATTGGGCAGCGGGCATCGCATCCACGAAGCCAGTTGGCCGCGCGCTAGGCGTGCTTATGCTCGCCTACTCGCCGGGTTGCTCCGCTGGCGTGCGGTCGCCCTGGCTCTGACCGCTGCAGGCCTAGTCGCATTAGGGTGGGTGTTCGTCAAGAAGGTGCCGCGCTTCGCTTGGGGCAGCTATCGCTTCGACGAACGCACCGAGGTGTTGGTGTTCTTGAGATTTCCGCGCGGCTCCGACCCCGAGACGCTGGATGCCTCGATGCGCGAACTGGAGCGCGTGGTCCTCGGGAGGCCGGGCGTAGAGCGAGTGCTGACCCAGGGAGGCGGCGGCAGCGCCAACATGCAGGTGACCTTCACGCGCCAGCACGAGTTCACCGCGATCCCGCTGCAGATCAAAGAAGAGCTGACGCAGCGTGCAGTGTACATCGGGGGCGCTAGCGTCAGCGTGATGGGACTGGGCCCCGGTTTTTCATCCGGTTACGGCGGTGCGACGATGGCCACCTTCAGGATCAGGGTCATGGGTTACTCGTACAGCGGCGTGGAGCGCTTGGCACTGGACCTGAAGGAGCGCTTGGAACGTATCCCTCGCGTACGTAACGTCAACGTCAATCAGGCTTCCTTTTTCGCCGAGGAAAAGGCATTTGCCATCGTGATAGTGCCGGACCGGCTGGCACTGGCGCGCTACGGCCTCACAGCTGCAGACCTAGCAGCCGTGATCGCTCGCGAGGTTCGCGGCACAGTAGGCCGGACCTTCCTGGAGATCGGTGACGAGGAATACGCGGTAGTGGTAAAGGCACAGGGAGCACGTGACCGTACCCTCGACCAGCTTCAGGAGACCATGATCCCGCTGCCTAACGGCGGCAGCGTGCCCATTCGCGCCGTTTCGACCGTGGACGAGCGGGAGGTGCTGAGCACCATACAGCGCGAAGACCAGCAGTACATTCGCATCGTGGCGTACGAGTTCAGAGGCCCCCAGCGGCTGGCGGATCGCACTCACGCTGCCTTCATGAAATCCATTCGTACGGCTCCTGGCTATCAGGTACAGGACGCGGCATTCGGTTTTAGCGAGCCGGACGATAGCGCCCGGGGTCTCTGGCTAGTCTTCGGGATCGGCGTAGTTCTGGTGCTGCTAGCGGTGGCACTCGTCTTCGACTCGCTATGGGCCACCGCGATGGTGTTTCTGTCGCTGCCGGTAGCGTTGGGCGGTGTCGTGCTGGCCTTCTGGGTGACGAAGGCCGCGTTCACGCGCGAAGCCGCTGTCGGAGTCATTCTCGTCGTGGGGCTGGCCGTAAATCAGGCTATTCTGGTGGTGGATGCGGCCCTCGTCAGGCGGCGGCGAAAGCTCGCTCGCGGTGCCGAGCCGGGGCTGTCACGGCGCGAAGCTCTGGCGAGCGCGATGGATCGCGCAGGTATGGTGATGCTCGTGACCTTGGCCGCCATCGCCAGCCTGCTACCGCTGGCGATCGGTACGCCGGTAAACTCGCTCTTCGGTGGAATCGCGCTCGCCACAGTGGGGGGTACGCTCTTCGGCACCGTCGCCGCTATGGTGGTGCTCCCGGCGCTGTTCGTGGGCAGTTCGCGCAGGCAGCCTGCGCCGCGGTCGAGCGTGCCGCTCGCTAGCGTGGCCTAACGAGCAGGAACGCCGGTCTCCAGGGCTTTCCGTTCCCCGTCGTCGGAGGACTGCTCGATCTTCTCCCGCGCTACCACGACCACCGAGTGGCTCCCCACGACTGCGAGCGTCAACTCCTGCACGCAGTGCCCGCCGCCTCTGTCCTCGCGCCGAACCTCCCCGCGCCAGTGGCCAGTTTCCCAGAGCCGAGGGAGCACCTCACGCTCTATGTACTGAACCACACCGTCCGGCTGGAGCCGCCGCCAAGCCTTTCCCCACAGCTCGCTTCCGCGGCGCAAGTCGAAAAGCCGAGCGAACGCATCGTTGGCGAAGCGGAACCGTCCTTCTCTGTCGAGGACGGCGATTCCATCGGCGG
>DATMBI010000263.1:0-11829 GCA_035559375.1 Gemmatimonadaceae bacterium
AAGGCTCACCGCCTCCCCGACTCGTGCCCGCGCCAGGTGCACCAACCCCAGTACGCGGTAGCTTTCCTCCTGAGCGGGATCGTCTCTGTGCACGACACCGTTGCGATGGGCAAAGTCGAGTGCGTCGGCAACCTCCTCGACCACACGCAGCCCTTCGCTCACCCCTAGCCGACCCTCCGCCCGCAGTTTGTCGCGCAGCGAACCACCAGGGACGAATTGGGACACGTAGTAGAGGAGTCGCTCAGAAGTTCCCTCGTCGCGCACCTCTCCCGAATCGATGAGCGGTACCATGTGCGGGTGCGAAAGCTGCGACGCGATGGCGATTTCACGCATGAACCGCTCCGCACCCAGTATCGCTGAGATATCCGGACGCAGAACCTTCACCGCCACAGCGCGACCGTGCCGAAGATCGTACGCACGGTACACGGTCGCCATTCCACCACGACCCAACTCGCCGTCGATGCGATAACGGCCGCCGAGCGCTTGCCCCAGTAATCGCGCCATCGAATCGAATGTATCCATCGGAGCTTCCTCTCCGGTTCCGGTGACGCAGGTTTCCGTATTCTCCGTTCCTTCACGCCGAGATAGATTGGGTGGACCACGCAACCCGATCAAAGATGCGCTGGCGCCCCTATTTTCGCACCGTAGTGCCCATCGTGGCCGCTGCAGCCCTCTATGGTAGCTATTGGGCTGTAACGTCCTTTCGAACCGAGCACTCCGATCGCTCCGCGATCCCCGCGCGCCTCGACGACTCCCAGTTCTGGAAGCTGATCGAAGAGCTCTCGGAAGCGGGCGGCACTTTTCACTCGGACAACTGGGTTTCCAACGAATCCAACTACCAGCACGTGATCCTGCCAGTACTAACGCGTACTGGGGGAGGCGGAGTCTATATCGGGGTTGGGCCGGAGCAGAACTTCACCTACATAGCTGCCTTTCGCCCTCAGATGGCATTTATAGTCGACATCAGGCGCCAGAATATGCTGCAGCACCTGATGTACAAGGCCCTTTTCGAACTGTCGCCGACGCGAGCTCAATTCCTGAGCCGCCTCTTCGGGCGCCCCCTAACGGATGTGGACTCCAGCTCGAGCGCGGCGCAGCTCGTCCATGCCGCGGAGACAGCCGGGCCCGATGCCGGTTACGCTACAGCGGTTTTCGACGAAATTCGCTGGCTGCTCGTGGAGAGGCACGGCTTTCCCCTTTCTGCCGAAGACCTCGCGGTGCTGGAGCGCGTGCAGCGCGTCTTTGCCAGCGCCGGTCCCGAGGTACGCTACACTTTCACCCTTGCGAGTCGAATGGCATTCGCTTCGGTCTCGATGCCGACACTGGGAGAACTGATACAGGAGACTGACGGAAGCGGCCGGGCATGGAACTTTCTGTCCGAGGAAGCAGCGTATCGCAGAGTCCGCGACATGCATCTTCGCAACCTCATCGTCCCCGTTGTAGGTGATTTCGCCGGCGATCACGCTCTCCGGGCGGTTGGGCGCTATCTCCGGCGACACGAGGCCAGAGTAAGCGTCTTCTATGTTTCCAACGTAGAGCAATACCTCTTCCAGCAGGGCGAAGCATGGCGGCACTTCTACGAGAACGTGCGGAGTCTCCCCGTAACCGATTCTGCGGTGTTCATCCGTTCGGTGTCGGGACGGCGTTGGGCCGCGCGACAGAATCCACGCGCCAGGTCGGCGCAACTGTACTCCGGGATACGAGCTCTCATCACGGAGTACAGAAAGAACCGAGTGGAAACGTACTGGGACGTGATCGACGCCAGCCGTTAACACTTTCCGGACTAGGGTGGTCTATACGGGTCTGGAAACCGCGTAACCCTTAGGCCCTTAAACCGCCCAGGAGCAGTGCGATGACCTCTGCGATCCAGTCGCGGTGCTACGAGTGTGCGCCGCTCCTCGCCACGTTGCTGCTCGGTGTATCGTCGTTATCGCGAGCACAGGCTAGACCTGCGGTGCTGGATCAGCTCAGCGTGTTCCTCGACTGCCGTGCTAGTTGCGACGGCGACTACCTGAGAACCGAGATCAACTACGTCAATTGGCTACGCGACCGCAGCGACGCCCACTTGCACATCCTGGTGACTTCTCAGGGTGCGGGCGGTGGCGGCGAGGAGATAACCATCGCGCTTTTAGGTCAGCAGATGTTCGATGGGCGAGGCGATACTATACGCGTTATCGTCGACCCCACGATGACGGCAGACGAGCGGCGCCAGGCCATGGCGCGCTCGCTGGCGCTCGCGCTGGGTCCGTTCCTCGCTCGCACCGCTCGACCGCAAACCTTTCGGTTGGTGTTCGACGCGCAGCGCGAGGGCACAGAACGCCCTCAGACGCTGCCCGCCAACGACCCCTGGAGGTCTTGGGTCTTCGAGATCGAACTAGGCACGTCGACGGACGGAGAGCGCAACTATCGCTCTACGGAACTCCTATTGGGCTTCTCAGCCAACCGCACTACAGAGGAGTGGAAAACCGACGCAGGGTTCGACTTTTCCTACGACGACAGCAGGACGACCGTAGTCGAATACGACGATCAGGGCGCCGTGGAGAGCGAAGAAACGTTCGTGACATTGCGGCGCAATTGGGCTGGTCAGTTCCAAGTCGTAAAGACGCTCGGACCGCGCGGCGCCCTGGGACTTCGCGGCCGCGTATCCTCCAACACGTTCCAGAATCAAAGGCTGCAGCTTCAGCTGACACCAGCGGTGGAGTACAACTTCTTTCCTTATTCGGAAGCGACTCGCAGGGAGTTGAGCGTCCAATACGGAGTCGGCTACCGCAGCTACCGTTACGCCGACACAACAATTTTCGGAATGATGGAGGAGGCCGTGCCAGTACACCGTGCTTCGCTCTACTACACAACACGCCAGCCCTGGGGCTCTACGCGGCTGGAAGTGGAGCACGAGAGCTTCCTTAACGACCCGACCAAGCGCAACAGTGGAATAGATGCTAGCGCAACCGTGCGACTCTTCAGAGGCTTCAGCCTGAACGTGGGTGGCGAATACCGCTGGATCCGCGACCAGGTCTACTTGCGCAAGGGTCAGCGCAGTCCCGTAGATGTACTGCTACGGCGGCAGGCGCTCCTCACCGGATTCGAATACGACGCTAGAATCTCGATCAGCTATACGTTCGGCTCCATCTTCAACAACGTCGTCAATCCCCGCTTTTAGAGCTCTCGGACGGCTTCCTTCTCACCAGCGTGAGAATGGTATACGTGGCGACCAACTCGTGATCCTGGTTCGTGACCCTCACGTCCCACGCGACCACTCCTTGCGGAACGCCATCGGGTGGCGTCTCCTTTACGGTCTTGGACTTGCACGTGAGTTGTACCTGGATTGTGTCGCCTGCATAGACGGGCTTGGTGAAACGCAGGTTCTCTAGACCGTAGTTGGCGAGCACCGGACCAGGAGCAGGGTCTACGAACAGACCAGCGGCTGCCGCGAGCACGAAATAGCCGTGCGCTACCCTGCGACCGAAGATACTCTCGCGCGCGGCCAGCTCGTCTGTATGCGCATAGAAGTGATCGCCGCTCACCGCCGCGAAGTTGACGATGTCTGCCTCCGTGACGGTGCGGCGATGGGTAACGAGCGTTTCACCGATTTCCAACTCCTCGAAATACTTGCGGAAGGGGTGAACACGATCGCTACGTGTGGCAGCGCCAGTAATCCATTCCTCTGTCACTCGGGCGATGGTCTGCGGCGCTCCCTGCAGTGCAGTCCGCTGCATGTAGTGAAGCACGCCGCGCACGCCACCCATTTCCTCGCCGCCGCCGGCGCGCCCAGGACCACCATGGACGAGATGCGGCAGCGGGGAGCCGTGTCCGGTGGACTCGCGCGCGCACTGGCGGTTGACGACCATGATGCGACCGTGGTAGGCCGCTACGCCGAGCACCACTGCCCTGGCGATTTCGTCGGAGAACGTGAAGAGCGAACCGCAGAGACTGCCCCGCCCTCTCCGCGCCAATTCCACCGCTTCTTCGAGCGAAGAGTAGGGCATGAGTGTATTGACCGGCCCGAACGCTTCGATCTCGTGCGGTTCAGTGCGCCAGGGATCGCCCGAGACCAGTAGCGTGATCGGGAAGAACGCGCCCTTTGCTGGGTCAGCTCCCACCACCTCGAAGTTTTCGTCCCCACCAACCAGCACCTCCGCTCCCACACGCAATTTCGCCACATTGCTGCGCACTTCTTCGACCTGATCTTTCCCAGCGAGCGGACCCATTCTAACTCCATCCACGACCGGATTGCCGACCTTGACTTCCGACAGGCGGGCTTTCAGTGCCTTAGCCACGTCTTCGAAAAGACTTTCGGGCACCAGCGTACGCCGGATGGCGGTGCACTTCTGTCCTGCTTTGGAGGTCATCTCGCGGACTACTTCCCTGAGAAACAGCTCGTACTCCTCAGTTCCCGGGGTGGCATCCGGCGCCAGAATGCAGCAGTTTAGAGAATCCGCTTCCATGTTGAAGCGCACGCTCTCCGACACGATGTTGGGCAACTGCCGCAGACGCCGCCCTGTCTCGGCCGACCCTGTGAACGCCACCGCGTCCTGGCATCCCAGTCGTTCCAGCAGGTCACCGGTGCTGCCACACAAGAGCTGTATGGCCCCCTTGGGAACCAGTCCTGACTCGACAATGGCACGGAAGACCCGTTCGGCCAAGTAACAGGTCAGTGTAGCGGGTTTTACTATAGCCGGCACACCAGCGAGCAGTGTCGGAGCCAGTTTTTCCAGCATTCCCCATACGGGAAAATTGAAAGCGTTGATGTGAACAGCCACCCCCTCGAGTGGGACGCAGATATGCCGCCCCACGAAGGTACCATTCTTGGAGATGAGCTCGGGTCCACCGTCCACGTAAAAGGGCAAATCCGGAAGCTCGCGCCGCCCCTTGCTGGCATAAGTGAAGAAAGTGCCGAAACCGCCATCTATGTCGATCCAGGAGTCGGCCCGGGTGGCGCCCGTCGCAGCCGAAAGCTCGTAAAACGACTCTTTTCGCTCGCTCAAGTACGCAGCGACCGCCTTGAGCATCCGAGCACGCTCGTGAAAGGTCATGCTCCGGAGCGCGGGCCCGCCCACTTGCCGCGCATACTCCAACATGCCTTCGTAGTCGAGTCCGCCCGATCTCACCTCGGCCACTTTCTCGCCCGTCACTGCGTGGTAGAGTTCGGTGGGACTGCTCGTTCCCTCCACCCACTCTCCCTGAACGTAGCTCATTACCCTCATACGCACTCCTCTTCCGCTCGAGCCGCGTGTTCAACCTAATGGAAAGGGCATCGCCTCAGCAGGGCTAGGTTGCGAGCGCTGCAGGCCACCTTTGCGTAATCCCTCACGGAAGCGCAAGTTTCCCTTTGCCCGCCAATCGACAGAATCGAACAAGCTATGGCTACTCGTCGCATTCGTTCCCAGGCTGCCTGGACGGTCTTCGCGCTAACGATTTCCGCACAGGTGTCGCTGGGCACTGCCCAGGAGAGCAGGACAGTATCATCCACGTCCGGTATCGTAGTTTCTGTATCAGGGATTGCCTCGGATGTGGGCGCTTCGATTTTGGCGCGCGGTGGCAATGCAGTGGACGCCGCCGTAGCTACTGCCTTCGCGCTCGCCGTTACGCACCCCAGCGCCGGCAACCTCGGCGGTGGGGGGTTCATGGTGATACGCTTCCCGGACGGCCGAGCTACGACGATCGATTACCGTGAGCGCGCCCCACTCCGGGCTACCCCCACCATGTATCTCGACGCTGATGGCCGAATCGATCGCAGTCTCACCAACTCTGGATGGTTGGCTTCTGGCGTACCGGGAACAGTGCGCGGTCTCGAGCTGGCGCACCGCAAGTACGGTAGGCTCCCCTGGGCGGACGTCGTCAGGCCGGCGGCAGAACTTGCGGCGCGTGGCTGGCCGCTCTCGCCGGCGCTAGCGCGGTCGCTGAATTCGGTGCTGCGCGGCAAGTTCAGTCGCTTCGAGTCATCCGTGGACGCTTACGGGAAGCCGGGAGGAGGCGACTGGGAAGCTGGCGACACTATAAGGCTCCCTGACCTAGCGCGCACCTTGGCGGCAATCGCGGCCGGAGGCGGCGACGTCTTTTACCACGGCTGGATCGCGGACTCCATAGATGCGCAGATGCAGGCCAACGGGGGACTCGTCACCAAGGAAGACCTGGCACAGTACCGAGCCGTAGAGCGTCCCCCAGTCGAGGGCACTTTCCTAGGACACAAGATTATTTCGATGGGGCCGCCGTCGTCGGGCGGAACCGTGCTTATCGAAACCCTCAACATCCTGGAACGGCTCGGAGTGGACCGGTTGGAGCGCGGTTCGCCCGAATTTATGCATCGGCGTATCGAAGCGGCACGCTTGGCGTACCTCGATCGCGCACGCTATTTGGGTGACCCAGACTTCGTGCCAGTACCCCTGGAGCGACTCCTCTCCAAGACCTACGCAGATTCTCTAGCGGCCTCGATTCCCAGCGACAGAGCGGCGAGCAGCATCGACCTCGGACGTGACATCGTGACCGTCGCGTCGTCGCGCGAGTCGGAGGAAACGACGCACTTCTCCGTCGTCGACGCTGACGGCATGGCCGTCTCGAACACTTACACTCTCGAGGCCAGTTACGGGTCGGGTGTCGTGGTGCGGGGAACCGGAATCTTGCTGAACAACGAAATGGGCGACTTCAACAAGAAGCCCGGCGAGACGAACGTGCTAGGTGACATCGGGACAGAACCTAACCTTATCGCACCTGGCAAACGTATGCTCAGCTCCATGACTCCCACGATCGTGGAGCGCGGCGGGCAATTGCTGCTGGTCACTGGGTCCCCAGGTGGTCGTACTATTCCCAACACTGTCATAGACGTGGTGTTGGGTGTGACAGCATTCGGCCTCTCGCTGGAAGAAGCGGTAGATGCGCCGCGGCTGCACCATCAGTGGCTCCCGGATACCACCACCATCGAAGCGGGTGGTGCGAGCGAGGAAGCTCTCCAGAGGCTGCGCGCCATGGGACACAAAGTGGGGTCCAGCCGTGGATTGGGTCAGGGCGACGCCCATTCTATTCTCTACGACGCCGCCACCGGGACAGCCTACGGAGTCAACGACCGGCGCTCGCCGGACTCGAAGGCCAGTAAGCCGAAGTAGCAGTTAGACTCTTTCCAGCAGTAGCGCTGTCCCCTGCCCCACTCCGACACACATCGTGCAGAGTGCATAACGAGCACGCCGGTGCGACAGCTCGAGCGCTGCCGTCAGTGCCAAGCGTGCACCGCTCATCCCCAGCGGATGTCCCAGCGCGATAGCTCCGCCATTGGGATTGACTCTGGGGTCGTCGTCAGCGATATGCAGCTCGCGCAGCGAAGCCAGTGCCTGGGCCGCAAAGGCTTCGTTGACCTCTATGACGCCTATGTCGTCGATGGTGACGCCACTGCGGGCCAGCACGGCTCGCGTAGCTGGAACAGGACCCATCCCCATGAGCCGAGGGACCACACCCACGGCAGATGCAGCGACAACCCTGGCACGTGGCACGAGCTGGAATTCTTTCAGTCCTCGCTCGGACGCCAGCAGTAACGCGCAAGCACCGTCGTTGATTCCCGACGAATTGCCAGCGGTTACACTCCCTCCGCTTCGGAACGCCGGCTTCAGGCGTGCCAGCACCTCGATGCTGCTATCTGCCCTGATGAACTCGTCCTCGGCGAAGAGTCGCGTCTCCCCCTTGCGGCCAGCAGGCACCTCGATCGGCACTATCTCCTCTGCCAGCCTGCCAGACGCGCGGGCCGCTGCCGCCTTACGCTGGGACCAGAGTGCAAAGCGATCCTGGTCCTCACGGGACACTCCGTACTCCTGCGCCACGTTTTCGGCTGTCTGTCCCATGCTGTCGATGCCGTATAGCGCCTCCATTCGTGGATTGACGAAGCGCCAGCCGAGGCTCGTGTCGTAAAGTTGCATATCCCGCGCCCACGCCTGACTGGCCTTCGAAAGGACGTATGGAGCTCGCGTCATGCTCTCTACGCCGCCAGCGATGTAGATGTCGCCCTCGCCTGCGGCTATGGCAGCGGCAGCCATCGCTATTGCGGTCATGCCTGAGGCGCAGAGCCGGTTGACCGTGACACCGGGGACCTCGACCGGCAAACCTGCCAGCAATAGTGCCATACGGGCCACGTTTCGGTTATCCTCCCCTGCCTGATTGGCGCACCCGAGCATTACATCCGAGATACGATGCGGCTCCAGGCTGGGGTGTCGCCTGAGCAACTCCCGAATGCAGTGGGCTGCCATATCGTCGGGGCGCACCTGAGCTAAGCTCCCGCCGAAGCTTCCTATGGGGGTACGCACGCCGTCCACGACGAAACAACCACTCATCCCCTGTTTCCCTCCCCAACTGCCAGATCGTCTGTCATTGCCGCAGCGACCTCGTGAAGTCGTGAGGTGCGGTAGGCAGTGCCACGAAACAACGCCACCACGTCGCCAAGCTGGTTACGCACCTCGGCCCTGTAGTATCCCAGGTTTCTCGAGGACGCTTCCTCGACAGCCTCCGCGACGAGCACATCTCCAGGACGCACCGCCGCCGGATACGATATGGAGTTGTGCACGCTGACAGTGACGTAACCAGCGCTGTTGCACGCGAAAGCAAACGCCGAATCGGCCAGTGCAAAGGCGATGGCTCCGTGTGCCACTCCGAAGCCGTTTACCATTTCTGGGCGCACCGTTAGGCGGCAGCTGCAACGACGCGGAGCCACTTCTACCACCTCTACGCCTAACCAGCGACTGAACTCGTCGCGCTCCATCATCCCCGCGACTACGGCCTCTGCGAGCCTGTGAGCGTCCATCACTCTAGTTCCTCCAGGGCAGCCCGGCCTCGCAACGCGAGCTGCCGTAACAGAGGGCTGGGACGATAGCGTTCGCTACCGAACTCGGAACGCAGTCGCTCGAGTTCGGCAAGCACCTGTCCGAAGCCGAGCTCCTCCCCCCACGCCAACAGCCCTTTAGGGTAGTGCACGCCCTTCGTCATGGCGAGTTCCACATCGGGAACGGTCGCAATTCGCAGCCGCACCGCCTCCACTGCTTCATTGACAAGCATCGCCAGAATCCGCTGGACGATCGCTTCCCCTAAAGCCCGATCCTGGCGGGGGCGCGGCGGTTCCACGCCAGCCCCATAGTCGTAGAAACCGCGGCCGGTCTTCCGCCCGAGGTATCCCGCCTCCACGAGTCGTTTCTGGACCAGCGAAGGCCGGTAGCGCGCATCGAAATAGGTTCCCCGCCAAATCGACTCTGTCACCGCGTAGTTGACGTCGTTGCCGATGAAGTCCATGAGTTCGAACGGTCCCATCTTGAAGCCGGCCAGCTCGCGCGCTGCCCAATCCACAGTGGCTACGTCCGCCGAACCGTCCTCCACTATGCACAGTGCCTCGCCGTAATAAGGCCGCGCGATGCGGTTGACTATGAACCCCGGCGTGTCGCTCGCTACTACTACGATCTTTCCCCAACTCTTCATGAGACCCTTTACCGCTGTCAGCACGTCGCCACTGGTGCGCAGCGCTGGCACGACCTCGACCAGAGGCATTACGGGAGCCGGGTTGAAGAAATGGGTGCCGATGACGCGCTCCGGCCGGCGGCAAGCGGCAGCAATCGCACCTACGGACAGCGACGAGGTATTGGTCGCCAGTACGCAATCGGGCGCGATCACTTCTTCGAGTGCCGCGAAGAGGGAACGCTTGGTGTCTAGGTCCTCGAGCACGGCTTCGATCACTATGGCACAGCGATCGTACGGTGCCAGCTTCTCGTCGGGTAGGATCGGACTCAAGCGGGCCCGGGCAGTAGCTGCTGTGGCTGCGTCGAGCCTCCCTTTCTCTACCTCCCGCTGGAGAGCCGCCTCCAGAGCACGCTGTGCCTTTTCCAGTGCCATCCCGCTCGCGTCCCCGAGGAGCACTTCGTGGCCAGCCAAGAGGGCCACCTGCGCGATCCCCGTGCCCATAGCACCGGCCCCCACTATTCCTACAGCCGCATTTCGACCCAGCGTAGTCACTGGCACCCCTCTGGCACGATCGCGTCAGGCGTCATTCGCCGACGAAATCTGCCTCGCGCTTCTCCTTGAAAGCGCGGACACCTTCCAGGAAGTCGCGAGTCCGACCTGCCTCCCCTTGCAGCGAAGCTTCCAGCTCCAACTGTGTATCGAGGTCGTTAGTCCAGCTCGAGGCAAGTGCACGTTTGGTCAGTGCCAGCCCCTTGGTCGGAGCCCGGGCCAACCGACGTGCCAGCGCTAGCGCCTCGGGCATGAGCCCCTCCGGCTCGTAAACGTTCCACACCAGCCCCCACTCCTTGGCCTGCTGCGCCGTCAGCGCTTCTCCCAACAGGGCCAAGCCGGCAGCTCTCGCTGGACCTACCAACCTCGGCAGGAGATACGTGCCGCCGGAATCAGGCACCAAGCCGATCTTGGCGAACGACTGGATAAAACTGGCACGAACGGATGCGATCACTATGTCACACGCTAGGGCAAGGTTAGCGCCCGCTCCAGCCGCGACCCCGTTCACCGCGCACACGACCGGTTTCGGCATGGCCACCAACGCTTTGACTATGGGATTGTACTGGCTGCGCACGATGGCTCCCAGATCGGGCTGCACTGCGCCATCCAACGGGACAGAAGCCAGATCCTGTCCAGCACAGAAGGCACGTCCCGCACCCGTCAGCAGTAGCGCCCTGACAGTGCGATCAGCGCTCGCTGCGCCAAGCGCCTCCTGCATCTGTCGCGCCATGTCGGCGTTGAACGCGTTGAGCACCTCGGGTCGATTCAGCGTGATCAGCAACACGCCACCGTCCCGTTCGACTTGAATGAAGGACATCGAATGAGCGGCTGTAAGTGGAAGAAAAAAGCTTAACCAGGTCTCAGCTTCCGAGCGAGTCCGGCTCAGCGCATGCCGCCAATACGGTCGCCGCCAGACGGCAGCACACTTACTCGCAGTATGCGATCGCCCTCGAGAATCCCATCTACTACATCCATCCCGGACTCTACCGTAGCGAAGACGGTATACTCGTAGTCGAGGCGGTAGTTGTCCACCAGGTTGACGAACCACTGCGCATCGCCTGTGTCGCGGCCTCGAGTGGAAATGCCTACTGTGCCCCGCAGATGCATCTGCTCGCTGATCTCGTCGCGCATGAACGGACCATCGCCGGCATACTCGTTCATCCCGGGACTCCCTCCTTGAATTACAAAATTCGTAACGACTCGGTGCCACGTAAGTCCGTCGTAATATCCCGACCGCACCAAGCGGAGAATACGAGCCACTGTAGCAGGCGTGACCGCTGGTCGGCAGAGACAGAGCACGAATGCGCCGCCGCCGCTCTCCGGCGCCATCACGACCTCCAGCCGAACAGGACCCGCCAGGGCCACGGACGCGATGGCCGATTCGACGTGCGGGCGGAGGCGCGGTGTTGCCCGCACTGCATCCTGTTCAGGTGCCCACTCCCTCAAAATCGCAGCGGCCCTGGCGGCGATCTCGGGATCGAAGTCATCGAGATAAGGTCGCAGCCGCGTGGCGCTATGCCTACCACCCCACTCGCCGATGCGCTCGAGAAGTGCCAGTCGCGGATCCCTAGAAGTCTCTCTGGCCTCTCGGGTCAGCCGAGCGAGCGCAGTCAGCGCCGCCTCCAGGTAGCTAGATCCCCGCGGACTGCCGCGCAGACTAGTAGCACCGGCCAGCACCACGTGATAGTCGGGTGAAGCCAGAGCAGCCACGAAAACGCTGTCGGCTGCATGGCCCGCAACCCGTGCCAACCCCGAAATAGCAGCCTCTCGCACGCTCCCTACTAGGTCCCGTGCCAGCTCCGATAGCGTCACGGTGTCTCTGGCCTGCTCCGCCGCACGCGCCGCGTACATGCGGAC
>DATMBI010000264.1:0-6151 GCA_035559375.1 Gemmatimonadaceae bacterium
AGCGACTGGCGACAACCGCGGGAGCCACCAACCGATACGATGGTGAGCACGAACACGAACGGATGTTTGGATGCGACCAGTGGAGGGGATGACCGGCAAATCTAATGATCGTTGGCAGGAAGATCTAGTTGACATTTAACACCACCAAGGTGTAGGCACACGTTCACAATCGCTTTCGGCCTACCATCGACCTTGAGCACCACTACATCGCGCCCAAAGAAATCGATGTGCGCGACCCCCTCGCTCGGAATGTCGTCCACGCGTATCAGTGCTACCTTCATGTGTCACCTCCATGTCACTCGTCCAGATAGTTTCACTCTGCATAGTTGAAAGTGAAACTAAAATCAGTATATCATAGATTGTTGAAAATGCAACTACCTTGTGCTATACTGCGGCTATGAGGGAGCACATTACACCGGCCCAACTGACCACCTGGCGCCTGTTCATTACGGCGCACGCCACGTTGATTGAGCAGATCGATCGGGAGCTAGCAGCGGCTGGCTGTGTGCCATTACATTGGTACGACGTCCTCGTGGAGCTGTACGAAGCGCCTGATCGCCGCCTACGGATGGCCGAGTTAGCCCGTCGTGTAGTCCTGAGCCGCAGCAGCTTAACCCATCTTGCCGACCGCCTGGAGCGTGAGGGTCTACTGAGGCGCGCGCGGGTTGATACAGATCGGCGGGGAGCATATGCGGTCCTCAGTGAGCAGGGCGAACAGGCCTTGCGGAGGGCCTGGCCAATCTATGCCCGCGGGATTGTGCAGCATTTTATTCGCCATCTGACGGATGAAGAACTTCAAAGCCTCACTGACATCTTTCAGCGGCTGCTCATGCCAGCGACACCAGTGAATGGCTGAGGTGTGAGACGCGCAGGCCGCCGAACCCAGCGTTGCAGCGGAGCGGCTGGATCGGTGCGCTTTGGTGCTGCCGAAGCAAAAAAAGTCTCTTCAGCCTATTAGCGTGATACCTTCCAGCCGCCCGCTGAACGTCAAACCGTTCAGCGAGCCGATGCGAGTGGAGACCGTGCGGGCGAACAGCCCTAACACGCGGGTGGCCGGGCTGGTGAGCACCCAGTCGGAGCGGTTCCGCGAGGTCACGCTGACGCGGCGCGACCTCGAGAGCCTCACCATCCTGGACGCGCGGCACACGTACGATGGCGACGGCCGCCTCCTTCGCCTTGGCCCGCAGGCATACGCCCTCGGCATCGTCTACGAGTTCGGCCAATCCTTCGGCCTCTGCATTTTCCGCGTGGACCCGCTGCCGCACCAGCTCGAAGTCGTCTACGGCGACCTCCTCAAGCTGGCCCGGGGTCGGTTCCTGCTGGCGGACGACGCCGGGGCGGCAAAGACGATCATGGCCGGCCTGCTCATCCGCGAACTTGAACTGCGCGGTATGGCCGAACGTATCCTGATCCTCTGTCCCGCCAGCCTCTCGTTCCAGGGGCAGCGCGAGTTGAAGGAGAAGTTCGACGCGAAGTTTCTCGTCCTCAAAGGCGGCGACATCCGGGACCAGTTCGGCGTCAACCAGTGGCTGGAACAAAAAAAAGATCATCACGTCGCTCGACCTCACCAAGCGGCACGAGATCCTGCCGGGGCTGCGGCAGGTCCACTGGGACTTCGTCATCGTGGACGAAGCGCACCGTATGTCGGCCGCCGACGAACCCACAAGAGCTTGCGCTACACGTTGGGCGAGCTCCTGAGGGACACATCGGATCACATGCTTCTGCTGACGGCGACGCCGCACAAGGACGATCCGCTGAACTTCAGCCTGTTCCTTCAGCTTCTCGACGCGGACGCCCGATTCATCCGCGAGACCATGGACCGCCGCCGCGCGCCCTTTTACCTGCGCCGCACGAAGGAAGCGATGGTCTACTTCCCCGAGCGCCGGACGGACGGAACCTGGGTGGCGGAGAAGATCTTTACGAAGCGCATCCCACACACCGTAGAGTTCCAGGTCGACGGGGCGGAGTTCGACCTCTATTGGGACATCACCCGCTTCCTGCAGCAACAGAGCACGAGGGCTGCGTCGGGCACACTCGTAGCCGGCCTACACTGAGAAAGGTTTGTGAAATGAAGCCAGGGACAATCGTCCGCTGCCGCAATCGGGAATGGGTCCTCCTGCCCCCGGACACGGACGACGTCTGGGTGCTCCGGCCCCTCACCGGCACCGACGACGACGTCGTCAAGGTCCACGAGGGCCTCACGAACCTGGTGGGCTACGACCTCCCGTTCGAGCGTGTCACGCCGGCGTCGTTTCCGCTGCCCATGGTCGAGGACGTCTCGGACGCCGCCAGTGCACACCTGCTCTGGCAAGCCGCGCGCCTGACGCTGCGGGAGGGCGCGACCCCGTTCCGCTCGCTCGGGCGTATCTCGATACGCCCGCGGGTCTATCAGTTTGTGCCGCTGCTCATGGCGCTCCGGCTCGATCCAGTGCGGCTCTTCATCGCCGACGACGTGGGTGTGGGCAAGACGATCGAGGCGCTGCTCGTCGCGAGAGAGCTCCTGGATCGCGGCGAGATCCGGCGCTTCTGTGTCCTCTGCCCGCCATACCTGTGCGAGCAGTGGGCCAAGGAGCTGGCCGAGAAGTTCAATCTCGAGCCGGTGATGGTGCGCTCCGGGACGGTGGGGCAACTGGAACGTCAGGTGCCGCCCGGGCGGAGCATCTATGAACACTTCCCCGTGCAGGTGGCGAGCATTGATTTTGTCAAAACCGATCGCAATCGCCACCAGTTCCTGCAGTTCTGCCCCGAGCTCGTGATCGTGGATGAGGTCCACGGCGCTGCAGCCGCGCAGGGGCGCAACCAGCAGGAGCGCCACGCGCTCTTGCGCGAGGTGGCGAAACAGCCGGATCGGCACCTGATTCTGCTGACCGCCACGCCCCACTCGGGCATCGAAGAGGCGTTTCGCTCGCTCCTCGGCTTGCTGCGGCCCGAGTTCGAGACCTGGGACGTGGGAGCCTTGAACGAAGAGCAACGCATCCAACTCGCCCGCCACTTCGTCCAGCGTACGCGGCGGGATATCGAGCAAGGCTGGGAGGCGCTCAGCGTGTTCCCGCGGCGCGAACCGGTGGACGAGACCTGCGAACTGTCAGACCGGTACCGTCAACTCTTCGAGCGCACCTACGAGTTCTGCTCCGAGATCGTGCGCACCGGCGAGCGGCTTGAAGAACGCAAGCGGCGCGTGCGCTACTGGGGGGCACTGGCACTGCTGCGCTGTGTGATGTCGAGCCCGGCGGCGGCCGCCGCAGCACTCGCCAACCGGCAGGGCGGAGCCGCGCTCGAGGGGGAAGACGAAGCCGAGTTGCGCCCCTTCGTGTTCGAGTCGGCGGACGATCGCACCGACGACGAATCGCCTACGCCGCCGCTCGAGGCGGCAGAGGCGACCCTCGCCGATGCCGAGCGCCGCCGGCTGCGCGCACTCGCGCGGCTGGCCGAAGAGCTTTGCAGCTCCGACCATGATACGAAGCTTCGCCGGGCCACGGAGGTCGTACAGCAACTGCTCGGGGAAGGCTTTCACCCGATCCTCTGGTGTCGCTACGTGGCCACGGCTGAGTACGTAGCCGAGCATCTGCGCGAGATTCTGCCTGCGGAGACGCAAGTGGTTTGTGTGACCGGGCGCCTCGGCGACGACGAACGCCAGGCCAAGATTGACGAGATCGACGCCGGGCGGCCGCGGGTCCTGGTGGCCACCGACTGCCTCTCGGAAGGGATCAACCTGCAAGACAAGTTCACGGCGGTCGTGCACTACGACCTCCCCTGGAACCCGAACCGGCTCGAACAGCGAGAGGGACGGGTGGACCGTTACGGCCAGCCCGCCCAGCGGGTCAAGGCGGTGCGGTTTTTCGGGCGGGACAATCCGGTGGACGGGGCGGTGATCGAAGTCCTGCTCAACAAGGCCCGCGAAATCCACCGGGCACTCGGCACCTACGTGCCGGTGCCGGAGGAAAGCGAGAGCGTCACGCAAGCGGTGCTCGAAGCGCTGTTCCTCCGGCGACCGCGCGGCACACCGCAGCAACTCGCGTTCGACTTCGGCGTGCCGGAGAAGGTTAAGGTTGCGGATCTGCACCAGCGTTGGGAGCGCGACGCCGAGCGCGAGCGCATCAACCGCACCCGGTTCGCCCAGCGGGCACTCAAGCCGGAGGAAGTCCAGCGCGAACTCGAAGCCACCGACGCCGTGCTTGGGGATCCAACCGCGGTGCGCGAGTTTGTGCTCGCGGCAGCCCAGCGCGTGGGTTTGTCCATCACGAAGGATCGCCGTGACGGCGTGTATCGCGTAGCCGTTTCACCCGAAGCATTGGCGACCGTCCCCGAGTCTATCCGCCTGGCCCTCTCTCGCCATTCGCCATTCGCTATTCGCCATTCGCCCTCCCACTGGCTCATCAGTTTCGACTCCCCGACGCCGGAGGGCGCCGAGTACCTGGGCCGCAACCACCGCTTTGTGGCCTCGCTCGCACGCTTCCTCTTCGAGGAAGCGCTCAGCCGGCCCGGCAATGCTGTGGCCTCGCGCTGTGGCGCCCTGCGGACGCGAGCGGTGGAGGAGCTCACCACGATCCTGCTGCTCCGCGTGCGTTACCTGGTGGAACAACCCCAGGCGCGGCCCCTGCTCGCCGAGGAAGTGCTGGTGGTGGGCTATCGGGCCAGCGGCGCACGCGATGCCGAATGGCTCCCTGAAACCGAGGCGCTGCGGCTGCTCGCCGAGGCCAAGCCCAATGCCAACATCCCGATGGCGGAGAAGCGAGAGATGGTGCAACGCAGCTTGGAAGCCTTGGGCGAGTGGGGAAGGGCGAGTAGCGAGTGGCAAGTGGCGAGTGGCGTGGATACGATTCTGGCGGGGATCGCGAGGAAGATCGAAGAGCGGGCTTCGGAACTGGAAAAATCGCACAAACGCATCCGCCAGAGCGTGGCGCTCAAAGTGCGGGGGCTCGACGTCAAGCCGCAGTTCCCGCCCGACTTGGTCGGAATTCTCGTGTTGCAACCGATGGTGCAGCGATGAGCCTGTTTCCCGGAATTCGCATTGAAGGCGGCCTGCTCGGGCCGGACACCCTGGACCAGATTCTCGCCGGCGAGCTTCCCGGGCAGAAGCCGTCCGACTTTGGCCTCGATGGGCGACGAACGCTCACCGACGAAATCGCCAGCATCTTCGCGGACGCGCGTGCGCAATGGGAGGTCTTCCAACACCGGCTGGAGCGTCTGCCCGACTCGGACCCGGCCACCTCGGTCACGCGCGATGCCTGGATGATTCCGTTCCTTAGCCTCTTGGGATACGAGCTACGCTACAACCCGCGCGCCTACGAGCTGGACGGCGCGACCTTCGCCATTTCCCACCGGGCCGGCGAAGCGGAGGATGCCTCACCGGTGCACATCGTGGTCGCGCGGCAGGAGTTGGGGCGCGTGGCGCCCACCGGGCGGCCGCGGCTCGCGCCGCACTCCCTGGTCCAGGAGTTCTTGAACCGCAGCGAGCAGCTCTGGGGCATCGTCACCAATGGGCTCACGCTGCGCCTGCTGCGCGACTCGACCTACATCCGCCGCCAGGCCTACGTCGAGTTCGACCTCCAGCAGATCCTCGAAGAGCAGCGCTTCAACGACTTTGCCGTCCTCTATCGCCTGCTGCACCGCACGCGCCTGCCGCGCACTGCCGCCGATGCGCGCGACTGTCTCCTGGAGCACTACTACCAGCACGCGCTGGAGCAGGGCGGCCGCGTGCGCGACCGCCTGCGCGAAGGGGTCGAGGAATGCATCAAGCGCCTGGCGAACGGATTTCTGGCGCATCCGGACAATGGGGAGCTGAGAGCGCGAATAGCCAGTAGCGGACAAGGGCGAATAGCGAATAGCGAAGTGGCGAATAGAGAAACCGACGATCCATTCGCTATTCGCCATTCGCCATTCGCTGATCCAATTCGCCATTCGCTCTTCGCTCAAGACTTCTACCGCCAGCTTCTGCGCTTGGTCTATCGCTTCCTGTTTCTGCTTGTCTCCGAGGATCGCGGACTCATCAGCGCCGATCCGCTCTACCGCGAGCACTACGGCATCGCGCGCCTCAGGCGCCTGCTCGACCGCCGCAGCGCCTACACCGACCACGACGACCTCTGGTGCAGCCTGCAGGTCCTCTGGAAGGTGCTGGCCGACGAGCGGCTCGCCAGCCTTCTCGGCGCGG
>DATMBI010000265.1:0-3705 GCA_035559375.1 Gemmatimonadaceae bacterium
GCAGGAGCAGACCCTCCGTATCCTGGTCCAGCCGTCCTACGTATGTGAGTCCGGGAATGCGAGCCACGTAGTCGAACACCGTCGGCCTCCCTCTAGGATCGCCTTTCGACGTGAGTACACCTGGCGGCTTGTGGAGTGCGATCCAGACTGGAGGGCCGCTCGCGAGGCGAACGACCTCGCCGTCCACAGTGACTCGATCGCGCTCGGGATCGACACTCTGGCCCAACTGCGCAACCTGACCGTTCACTCGGACGCGGCCAGCTGCGATCAGTTCCTCGGCCTTCCTGCGCGAGGCCACGCCCGCTCGGGCCAAGGCACGCTGCAGGCGCATGGTACCGTCCTTCACATCTCCCGCACTTCCTCACGCAGTGCTATGGCCAGCTCGTCAGCCCGAGGAAGCTCCCCTAAATGGCGCAGTGCTAGCAGCTCCAAAAAGCGCTCAGTTGTCCCATAGAGTAGCGGTCGTCCTATCCCTTCGCCCCGGCCAACTACCTCGATGAGTCCACGTTCGTGGAGCGATTTCAGGATGGCGCCGCAGTTGACGCCACGGATCTCTTCGATCTCCAACCGTCCGATCGGTTGGCGATAGGCAACGATCGCCAGCGTCTCCAGAGCAGCGGCCGAGAGGCGCTGCTGGCGGAAAGCTACCTGCGCTCGCTCTATAGCCTCCGTGTATTCCGGCCTCGTTAGGATCTGCCATCCCTCTCCCAGCTCCACGAGCTCCACTCCGTGGCCCTGCTCGTCGTAGCTGCGCCTGATCTCCTCCAGCGCCGCGACGACCGCATCCCTCGAAGCCTCGGGTTCGAGGCTGGCCAGGTCCTCCAGGGAGAGCGGCCTGTCGCTCGCGAAAAGCGCGGCCTCAAGCAGCCTGGCTAGCGGACTCACGGAAGACCACCAAGTTGCCGAATGGCTCCGGCTGACTGATGCGGACCTCGCCCAAACGTGCCAGCTCCAGCAGAGCCAAGAGTACCGAGAGCAGCGCCCATCGTTCGGCCGAAGGGGGGACGATGTCAGCCCAGCGAACGCTCGGCCGGGACGCCAGCAGGCTACGAATCCTGGCCACCGCACCCTCCACGTCCAACGCCCGCGAAACGACGTCGTGTATATGCGGGTCCCGCGCCAATCGGATTACTCGATCGACTGCAGCCAAGAACTCCACGAGCGATAGCACCGGAACGACAGCAGCAACCCGCGGCTGAGATTCTGGAACGAAGCCTCGCGCGAGCCTCGAACGCCGCGCTTCCGCCAAGCGCTCCAGGTGGTCAGCCATCTCCCGAATCTGCTGGTACTCCAGCAGGCGCCGTACGAGTTCAGCGCGTGGATCCTCCCATTCCTCGTCCTCCCCGGCCCGCGGCAGTAGCATCTGGGCCTTGATGCGCAGGAGTCGGCCGGCCATCTCCAGGTAGTCCGCTGCCAGGTGAATGCCGAGCGATTGAATCCGCTGCAAGAACTGTTCGGCGATGCGCGCGATGGGAATGTCCGAAATGTCTACTTTTTCCTCGCGTATGAGCGACAGCAGCAGGTCCAGCGGCCCGCGGAACTCCTGCAGTTCGACGACAAACGCCTCGCTCGAAGCCGCCGGTACGTTCATCGGATCCCGAAGGGCGAAGGCAGGAAGTAGGGATAGGTGATACCGAGGGCCAACCTGAAAAAGGTCTCCACAGGAGTCATCCAGAACTCGAAGATGGGGCGCCCCACCCTAGTGGCGAGGAGTAGCAGCAGGATGAGTATCCCGTACCTACCGAGCTGCTGATAGCGCAGCGACCAAGCAGGCGGGAGGAGGTACTTCATCACGTGCGATCCATCGAGCGGCGGTATGGGCAGAAGGTTGAAGATCGCCAGGACCAAGTTGAACAGGACGCCGCGCACGAACATAGCCTGCAGAATCGCCATGGTGTCGTTGGCTACAGGCACCAGGCGGCCCACGACGCCCAGCACGACTATTCCGACCGTGAACAGGACGAATAGGACCATGTTGGTCGCTATCCCTGCCAAGGAAACGATAATGTCGCCACGCTTGTAGTTGCGGTAGTTACGTGGCACTACAGGCACAGGTTTGGCGCCGCCGAAAATGAAGCTTCCACCGGACCCCATGTACGTGAGAACCGGCATCACGATAGTCAGGAAGAAGTCGATGTGCCTGACTGGGTTCCAGGTCAACCTCCCGAGCTGGTAGGCGGTGGGGTCGCCCTGTTTGAGCGCCGCATAGCCGTGGGCGTACTCGTGGGCGACCATGGAGAACAGGAGGATCGGGATGGCTAGTAGAAAACCCTGAAAATCGGTCAATGGTCGGCTGTGGTAACGTGGTCCGGTCCGCTCGTGGTTGCGGGCAAGCTAAACTCCTACGCGCAGCCAGTCAAAGCGATGCCGTTCCTTGACATCGGTGGCTGGTGCCTCTATGGTTCTCGGTTCGGGATAACATCAGGAACCATCGCAGCGGAGCTCGAGAAGTGCCTCGAATCAGGTCGGCCGCCAAGGACATGCGCAAGTCGCGCGCTGCGGCTATTCGTAACAGAGCGCAGCGTTCGGCCCTACGCACTGCATACAAGAAAGCCCTGGCCCCAGGTGCGACCGACGCTGTCAAGCGACGTGCGATTCAGTTACTAGACCGAGCGGCACGTAAGGGGTTGATCCACCGTAACGCAGCGGCTAGGCGGAAGAGCCGGCTTACCAGGGCTAGCTGAGCCGCTGATACACCCCCGGCCTACAGGGCAGCCAGTTCGCCCCCACAGCGCTCGCAGTACCATTCCGTGGGATAGTTCATGGTACCGCACTCCTGACAACGGAGTGTTTTGGCCTGCTCGCCGGAGCTCTCCTTGAGGAACGACGGAGTGGAGCTTCGCTGAGCTTCGAACGCTGGCGTTCTCGACAACTCTCGGTACCCTTCCTCCTGAGCGGCCACCCTTCCCAGTGCATCGCGCCCTGGGACGTCCGGAGCACCTCCTTTTCCCGCAGCGAGCCCCTCAGTCACAGAGTCTAGGAACGCCAGCTCGTCGATGGCAGCAGCGGCCTCTTCGCCAGTGGGGAGCGGTGGTCGGTCTACTCCCCGCGAAGGCGCCCCCACCGGTTCCTCGACCCTCCTATCGCGCCCGATGAGAACTAGGATCTCCTCCACCTTGGCCAGCTCTGCCGCCACGGAAGCGCGCTCAGCGGACAGTCGGGCGATCACCTCGTCGCAGCGCGCCAAGCGTTCCCTCGTTTCGTCCGGGGAGTACTCTCCTACCGCACCCCGAAGCTCCGCTTCGGCACGTTCGTCCCGCTGTGACTTCTCGTCGGCCAGTAGTTTCTCGACGCGGGCTGCCAGTTCTCGCGCCGACGATTCCAGCTCGCCCGCGCGAGCACGCAGCTGGCCAGTTACTTTCTCCAAGCGCCGGGTATAATCGAGGCGCACGCGTTCCACCACGTGAGGTGGCGCGTTGCTGCCACGCTCAGCTAGCTGTTGGAGCCAGGATTCGTAACGGCGGCGCTCCTCCAGAAGATCCGCTAACGCGTCGATAGGACTGGTGACCGCGTTCATCGTATCGCTCCCTCGCCACCTCGGTCGTGGCGTTGCGTGGAGACATCGTACCCTGGGTACAACCTTTCATCGTAGGCCCGGTGCCGCGCCAGTATCAGCTCCTCGATAGCTGCGGCACTGAGAGCGTTCACCCGCCCGAGCAGTCGAGCCAGCAGCAAGATGCGGGCAGCGTGCTCGAGGCTCTCCAT
>DATMBI010000266.1:0-4864 GCA_035559375.1 Gemmatimonadaceae bacterium
CCCGACACTACGTCAGCTCCAGCACCGAGTGACTGGAGTTCCCGTAACAGAACCGCACAGCTGTTCGCCTTCAAGGAGTATTGGATGCGGTGAGGCACCGCGGCGAGCGCACCCTGGAGCGCTCGGTAGCGCTCGCGCAACACGCCGAGCGAATAGACGTAAGCCGGAGTCCCGCACACCTCTGCGATGGCCCGCAGAGGTACTTCCTCCACCCACAGCTCCCCCCCACGCCTGACCGCTGGGGCGCTCAATACGCCTTGGCCCACACTACCTCGTACTTCGCCGGTTCGCCCGTAACCATGCACCTCGACGGGGACGGCCTGGAACGGAACTCCGGATCGGGGATGCACCGAATCGTGGCCTTGGTTTCCTCCTTAACGCGCGCCTCCACTGCCGGGTCGCCGTTCCACCCTGCAAACACGAACGCACCCTCTCCTTCCATTATCTCGCGAAACTGCTCGTATGTAAGCTCGCCACGCACGGTATGCGCCTCGCGCCGCTCCAACGCTGCACTCAGCATATCTCCCTGTATGCGCTCCAGCAGCAAGGCTGCTTCGCTCGCCGCATTGGCCAGCGGTATAGGGCGCTTCTCACCTGTGTCGCGGCGTACAGCCACACACGAACCCGACGCCACGTCCCTCGGCCCGATCTCTATACGCAACGGCACACCCTTCAGCTCCCAGTCGTAGTACTTGGCTCCCGGCTTGATGCCTTCGCGAGCATCCAACCGGACCCGAAGTTTGTCTTCCCCGCGTCCATTCCACTCGCTCAGTTCGTTGCGAAGCTGGGTGGCCACCTCGAGCACCCGGCTCTGTTCCGAGTCGCTGCGCCAAATGGGAACGATAACTATTTCTATAGGAGCCAAACGCGGTGGCAGGCGCAATCCGCGATCGTCTCCGTGAGTCATCACCAGTGCCCCGACCAACCTCGTCGACACTCCCCAGCTCGTGTTCCAGGCGTATTCCATCGTGCCGGCTTCGGTCTGAAACTTGAGGTCGAAGGCCCGGGCAAAATTCTGGCCGAGATTGTGAGATGTCCCCGCCTGCAAAGCTTTGTTGTCCTGCATCATTGCCTCGCACGAATATGTGCGCAGCGCACCTGCGAAACGCTCGGCGTCGGTCTTCACCCCCGTGATCACGGGCATGGCCATCCACCGCTCCATGAACTCCCGGTACAGCTCGAGTATCTTGCGCGCTTCTGCTTCGGCCTCTTCGAACGTAGCATGAGCTGTGTGCCCCTCCTGCCACAGAAATTCCAGCGTACGCAGAAAGAGGCGGGTCCGCATCTCCCAGCGAACTACATTGGCCCACTGGTTGATCAGAATAGGAAGATCTCTGTAACTCTGCACCCACTTAGCGTACATCGAATAGATAATCGTCTCCGAAGTCGGCCGTACCACAAGCGGCTCGGTCAACTTTTCCCCGCCACCGTGGGTGACTACAGCCGCCTCGGGCGCGAATCCCTCGACGTGTTCTGCCTCCTTCCGCAGGAAGCTCTCCGGTATGAACAGCGGAAAGTAGGCGTTCACGTGGCCAGTGGCTTTGAACATGGCATCCAGTGCGCGTTGTATGCGCTCCCAAATGCCATAGCCGTGCGGCCGGATGACCATACAACCCCGCACCGGGGAGTAATCAGCCAGCTCGGCACGCAGAACGACTTCGTTGTACCACGCGCTAAAGTCCACTGAACGAGGAGTTAGCTTCTTTTCTTCGGACATTTCTAGAAATTATCGTCGATCGTTAGAAAACATCGTCTGCCGTCGTGATGCTCAGTCGCGGCGCGGCGGCGCAAATTCTTCGGCGATGGACGCGAGAGTAGCACTGCGCTGCGAGCTGTCCACCATGTCTCTGAGCTCGACAGGCGCGTTCGGCGATACATGCGACGTCACGATCAACGTATATCGCACGCCCCGTGCACTAGCGGATTTCAACTGTCGCGACAGACTCTGCGGGCGCAAAGAGTACTCGACCGACAAACCGGCTCGCCTCAAATAGGCTGCAGCTGCGACCGCCGCCGATCGCCACTGCTCCTCGGGAAACGCCACCCAGACCTGCGGAGCCGATTCGTTAGCGGTGAGCAACCCCCGCGCGCGCAAGAGCTCGCCCAACACGACATCCCCCATACCGAAACCGAGAGCCGGCAAATCCACACCTCCTAGGTCCGCTAGTAGGCGATCGTAACGACCCCCACCGCAAATGGCACGGAACTGCCGCGACCGATCGAACATTTCGAACACGATGCCGGTGTAGTAGGCCAGTCCTCTCACGATCGAAAGATCCACAGTGACCCATTCCCGAACCCCGTGGGCTGCCAGCAGTTCGAGGCAGGTTTCCATCCTCTCGAGTGGTCCTCTCAGGTCAGACCTATTCTTAGCCAGCCGCTTCACCTCTTCGATATCAGAAGCCCTCGCTCCTTCGAGCACTCGCTCGGCAGTGACTCTGTCTACTCCAGCCTCGCTGAGTCGCTCTACCAGCGCTCTGAATTCTTCCCTCTCCAGCTTGTCGATCGCAGCATACGCCGCGTGGCGTGCTCGCTCGGGAAGACCCCAGGCATCTAGTAGTGCGTTGATCAACTCTCGGTCAGAAAGTCGGATTTCCACATCGGCCGGACCTAGCCCAAAAGCACGCACCACTTCCACCGCTATCGCTAACAGTTCGGCGTCAGCAGCCACTGCCGACTCGCCGACTATATCTACGTTGAGTTGAAAGTGTTCGCGCAAGCGGCCCTTCTGCTGCCGCTCGTACCGAAAAAGCTGGGGGATAGAGAACCAGCGCACAGGTTTGCGAAGCGTAGCAGCGCGGGCAGCCACCATGCGCGCCAGGGTGGGTGTCATCTCCGGCCGGAGCGCAACCTCACGCCCTCCTCGATCGGTGAAGGCGTAAAGTTGCCCGACTATCTCGTCCCCACTCTTCTTCGTGTAGAGTTCCAGCGGCTCGAGAGGCGGGCCATCGTATTCGACGAACCCGAAGCGGCTCACCACCGTGCGCCAGACAGTGAAGATATACTGGCGCCGGGCGAAATCCTCTGGATAGAAATCTCGGAATCCTGGAAGCGCTCCGCCTAGCATCGGCGTAAGCTACCCTTTCAACGGATCCACCTGCAAGCGAGCCATGGCGTCGCCGACCGTGTGAAAGGAACCAGTGACGAGCACTGTTGCGCCTTCGCCTCGCGAGGCTTCCAGAGCTCGGTCGAAGTCGGGTTCGGCGGCAGCTTCCCAGCCCCGAGATCGCGCGTATGCCAGAGCGGCATCCAGCGACCAGGCTCGGCTCGGCGGAGCTGTGGGAGCGTTTGTTAGAACGAAGCGGTCCGTCACCCGAGCGAGGTTCTCCATGACTCCGACCCAGTCCTTGTCACCGAGAACGCTGAGCATGGTTACGAGAGGCCGCCGGACACCGACGGCCTCGATAGTCGCAGCCAACACGCGAGCGCCGTCAGGATTGTGCGCCACGTCGAAGATGAACGCCCCCCAGCGATGGAAACGCCCCGGCAGCCGCACCGCCTGCAGTGCTCCAGCAGCCTCGAGCAATCCGCCGTAGTAGGCACTCCCAGCCAAGAAAAGCATGGCTAGCGCGGTAGCTGTGTTGGACGCTTGGTGCTCCCCAGCCAGCGGTGTTCGTAAAACGGCCGATTCGCCCCCTAAACAGATTTCGAAGCTCGTGCCGAAGCCGTCGACGGACACATGGGTGGGCGGGCATTCTCGCCAAACTCTGAAGGGGATGGCTTTGCGTTCCAGCGCTAGCCGCTCCAGAAGTTCTGCGATCTCGTTGTCGGGCTCGCCGATGACGGCTGGTACCCCCGCCTTGAAAATCCCGGCTTTTTCCGGAGCGATCTCGTGCCGAGTGTGGCCAAGGAACTCGACGTGGTCGATCCCTATCGAGGATACGCCCGCTGCGAGTGGAAGTACTACGTTGGTGGCATCGAGTCGACCGCCCATGCCGGTCTCCACGACGGCAACATCCACCTGGCGTGCTGCGAGGTAGGCGAACGCCATGGCAGTGGTGGCCTCGAAAAACGTAGCTCCGATTCTTTCGATCTCTGGTATCCACCTGTCCACGAACTCGACGACGTATTCCGCATCCATCCCCTGCCCGTTGACCGTCGCGCGTTCCCTGAAATCCACGAGATGCGGTGACGTGTACTTGCCCACAACGAAGCCGCGGGCGCGCAGTATCGCCTCGAGCGTGGCACACACGCTCCCTTTTCCATTGGTCCCAGCAACGTGGAACGAAGGAAACGAACGATGGGGATTGCCTAGGATCTCCAGCAACCGCTGCGTCCGCTCCAGGCCGAGTTTGCTCCCGCCCGTAGTTCTAGCGAAGAGATAGGCGAGAGCTTCGCGATACGTCTTCAGGCCGTGGTCCAGCCGGTGGCTGCCGGCTTCCCGCTCATATGCCTCAGGAGACGACCGACCGTCTTCTTCAGATCGCGACGGTGGACGACGCAGTCCAGCATCCCATGTTCCAAGAGGAACTCCGCCGTTTGAAAGCCTTCTGGGAGATCCTGTCCGAGAGTCTGCTTGATGACTCTCGGCCCAGCGAATCCGATCACCGCGCCAGGTTCTGCGAGGATAGCATCGCCGAGCATAGCGTAACTGGCACTGACCCCTCCCGTCGTCGGATTGGTCAAGATCGAGACGTACGGAATACGACGCTCCGCTAGTTGCGCGAGCACAGCGCTGACCTTGGCCATTTGCATGAGGGAGAGAACTCCTTCTTGCATCCGCGCGCCGCCGGAAGCCGAAACGATGACCAACGGGTGCTTCTTCTCCAGGCACCGCTGCGCCAACCTGGCGATCTTCTCGCCGACGGCGGAACCCATGGAACCTCCCATGAACGCGAAGTCCATGACGCCTAAACCGACCGGA